>DASVRH010000065.1:0-2842 GCA_036388715.1 Solirubrobacteraceae bacterium
ACGAGTAGGGGAGGCCGAGCTCCGCGGCCCAGACCGCGCTCTGCAGCGACGAGCCGAGCAGCCACACGTCGGGCCGGTGCGGGCCGACGAGCGCGGTCTCCAGGCGCTTGAACGGGTGGTCGGCGGGGAGCGTGCCGTTCAGGTAGGCGAGCAGCTCGGCGAGCTGCTGGGGGAAGTCGTCGGGCGCGGCGTCGCGGCGGTCGCGCTGGAGCGCGAAGGTCGTCAGCGGGTCGGTGCCCGACGCGCGGCCGAGCCCGAGGTCGATGCGGTCGCCGAACAGCCCGCCGAGGACGCAGAAGGACTCGGCGACCTTGAACGGCGAGTAGTGCGGCAGCATCACGCCGCCCGAGCCGATCCGCATCCGCGACGTGGCGGCCGCGAGCGGCCCGATCAGCACCTCTGGCGACGGCCCCGCGAGCGACGGCCCGCCGTGGTGCTCGGCCACCCAGTAGCGGTGGTAGCCGAGCGAGTCGCAGAGGGCGGCGAGGTCGAGCGTGTTGCGCAGCGCGTCGGACCCCGTCGATCCCTCCGGGATGGGCGACTGGTCGAGCACGCTCAGGCGCATCGCGGCGAACGTAGCAAGGTGGCGTTTGTGCGCTACGGCACGCGGGAACGCCTACGTCCAGGCTGGTGCCCCGCTGCGGGAAGCGGGCGGCGCCGGTCCTTTCGTCGATCCCCCAGACCCCCGGGAGACCCAGTGCGCCAGTCCAAGACGCTGGCGGTCGCCCTCGCGCTGTTCGTGTGCCTCGTGTGCGCGCAGTCCGCGTCGGCCGCCGACCTGAAGACCCTCGCCAAGCCCCAGCAGATCAGCGATCAGCTGAAGGCGCAGATCCACGCGGCCGGCCCCGAGGGCGTGCAGGTCGCCGAGGAGGAGCTGAACCTCTGGTGCCCGGGCTACCAGGCGCCCGGCGTCAGCGCCAACGGCTGCATCGTCGCGCCGTACGGGTGCACGGCCAACTTCATCTTCAGCGACGGCAGCGACTGGCACGCGACCCCGTACATCGGGACCGCGAGCCACTGCTCCGACAGCAACGGCGAGCCCGTGATCATGCAGGTGGACACCACGACGCTGGCGGAGGTCGGCACCGTCTACCGGCAGACGGCCGGTGAGGAGCCCGGGGACGACTTCGCGATCATCAAGATCTACCCGGAGGTCGCCGCGAAGTGGGGCGTCAACCCGGCGATCCCGACCGGCGGGCCGCAGGGCATCTACGCCGGCTGCGATCCCCAGGCCGTCAAGAACTATGGCCACGGCTACGGCGTGGCGGTCGGCCCGGGCAAGCCCGAGGCGGGCGTCGCCCCGGACTGGTGGAGCAACGCCTACGGCTGGTTCGGCGCCGGCATCATGGGCGACTCCGGCAGCGGCATCACGATCCAGGACAACCGCTCGGCCGGCAACTTCACCCACATCATCGTGTTCGACCCGTCGCTCGGCTACAAGCCCGGCGAGCTGGCGGGCACGCGCACCACGAGGATCCTCGAGTTCCTCGGGGCGGGCTGGTCGCAGGTCAACGCCGACGGCTCGCTGTCGCGCGCGACCAACGCGCCCTGCCCCACGTACACGGGCTGAGCCACACGACCTGAACCCGGAGCAGGCCGGGTCGCAGCGTGCTGCCACGCTGTGACCCGGCGTGTGGTTCCAGCTCGACAACGCGTCGCTCGACGCGGCGCAGGCGCTCTGCATAGCGCTGCCGGCGGCAGGCCTGCCGGCGGCGCTCGCGCGTCTGCGCGGCCGCGGGTGGGCGCTGGTGGCGCCGCTGTCGATACTCGTCAGCGTCGCCGTCATCGCGCTGTGGTCGGCCAGCGCCGAGCTGCTGGCGTGGATCGCGCTGATCCTCATCCCGCCGGGGTGCGCGCTGGCGCTCGGCTGGGCGGCGCGCGGGGCGCGCGCGGCCTACGCGGCGCTCGCCGCCCTGCTGCTCGTCGCGGCGCTCGCGCTGCCCGACGACTCCACCTCGGCCGAGCTGGCGCGCCTTGCGCTGGTCGTCGGCTCGTGCGTCACCGTCGGCCGCCTGCTCGCCGGGGCGACCCCGCTGCCGCTGCTGAAGGCGGCGCTCGTCCTGATGGCCGTCGTCGACGCGATCTACATCTTCGGTGACCTGTCGGCCGACCAGAACCGCGAGTTCGCGCGCGCCGTGCCCGCGGAGGGGCTCCCGCAGCTGCACATCAACGTGCTCGGGAATTCCTCGCTCGACTACGGCGACTTCTTCGCGGCGGGCGTCGTCGGGGCGATCCTCGCCGCCGAGCGCGTGCGCCAGTGGCCCGCGGCGCTCGCCTGCCTCGGCGTCGCGCTGCTGTGGAACCAGCTCTTCCACGTCACCGACTCCTTGCCGGCGACGATCCCGCCGGTCGCCGTCCTGCTCGGCGTCGAGGCGGCGCGGCTCAGGCGGCGGTCGCGCCCATCGCGTCCGCGAGCTGGGTACGCGACTTGAGGTCGAGCTTGCCGTAGACGTGCCCGAGGTGCGTCTCGACCGTCTTCTCGGTGACGAAGAGCGACTGGGCGATGTCGCGGTTGGTCAGGCCGCGGGCCGCCATCTCGGCGACGCGGCGCTCGCTCGGCGTGAGCGAGTCGGCGCCGCTCGTCGCGACGCGGCGCGGCCGAGCGCCGGAGGCCAGCAGCTCCTCGTAGGCCAGCTCGGTCAGGCGATCGGCCTCGCAGCGCGCGGCGAGCTCCTGGCCGCGGCGCAGGTAGTCGCGCGCGTCGGCGCGCCGCCCGGCCCGGCGCAGCGCGGCGCCGAGGTCGATCAGCGCCCGCGCCTCCTCCAGGCGCGCCTCGGAGCGCTCGAGCACCCCGACCGCCTCCTCGAGCAGCGCGATCCCGTTCTCGCCCTCGCGGACGAGC
>DASVRH010000066.1:0-1841 GCA_036388715.1 Solirubrobacteraceae bacterium
CTGCTGGCCGCCAACGCCTATTACCTCACCTTGTCGGAAGAGCGCGGCGAGGAGGCAAAGCGCTACGCCGAGATGATCGAGCGCGCCGCTCCGGTGACCATCGACCTCGCCGAGACGGAGCTGCAGCGCAAGGCCCTCGCCGCCCTGCGCGATCGCGCCGCCGCCGTGGGCCGCGGCCTGCGCCAGCTCGGCGAGCAGGTCACGCGGCAGACGCAGCTCCTGTCGGAGGCGATCGACAGCAACGCCGCCGCCATGAGCGCCGCAACGGACCGCCTCAAGACGGCGACGGCCGGGCGCGAGCGCGCCGCCCAGGACCGCTTCGACCGCGTGCTCAGCGCGGTCAGCGCCAAGGTCGCCATCGTGGCGGCGGTGTTCGTGCTCGTCGTCGTGCTGATCGGCATCGGCGTGTCGCGCAGCATCAGCGAGCCCCTGCACGAGATGCTCGACGCCATGCGGGCCATGATCGAGGGCCGCTACGAGCGTCCCGTGCGCGGCCTCGACGCCCGCGACGAGGCGGGTGACGTCGCCCGCGCGGTCGAGCTGTTCCGCGAGAACGCCGTCGCGCGCCGTCGCGCCGAGGACGAGCTCCGGCTCGCCAAGGAGCGCGCCGAGGGGGCCCTCCTCGAGCTGCGGGACACCCAGACGAGCCTCGTCGAGGCCGAGAAGCTCGCGGCGCTGGGCAGCCTCGTCGCCGGCGTCGCGCACGAGGTCAACAATCCCGTCGGGATCAGCCTGACGGTCGCCTCGACGCTGGCGCGGCGGTCGGAGGCCTTTGCGGCCGAGGTCGAGAGCGGCCAGATCCGCCGCTCGCGGCTCGCCGAGTTCATCGACGGCAACCGCGAGGCGGCGAACCAGCTCGTGGCGAACCTTTTGCGCGCCGGCGAGCTGATCCAGGCCTTCAAGCAGGTCGCCGTCGACCGCAGCCATCCGGACCGGCGCCGCTTCGACCTGAAGCAGTCGACGGAGCAGATCCTGTCGAGCCTGCGCCCCGGGCTCAAGGGCACCCGCATTCAGGTCATCGTCGACATGCCGGAAGGCGTCGTCATGGACAGCTACCCCGGGCCGTTCGGGCAGGTGCTGACCAACCTCTTCCTCAATGCCGTCAACCACGCCTTCGCGGACGGACGCGAGGGCACCATCACGATCGTCGGTCGCACGAGCGGGGCCGATCAGGTCCACGTCGTGTTCCGCGACGACGGCGTCGGGATGTCGGAGGCGGTGCAGCGCAAGGCCTTCGATCCGTTCTTCACCACGCGCCGCGGCGAGGGCGGGACGGGTCTCGGCCTGCACATCGTGTACAATCTCGTGACCCGGCGCCTCGGCGGCCGCATCGTCCTGTCGTCCGTGCCGGACGGCGGGACGACGTTCAGGATCAGCATGCCGCGGGTCGCGCCCGCGGAAGAGACGCAGACGGCCGGCTCGCCGGCGCCGGCGGAGGTTTAGGGATGGCGGAACAGGACGACTTCGTCTCGGTGATCGACGACGAGGAGAGTGAGGGCGGGCCGAGCCCCTACGCGGTGCGCTGGAAGGTCGCGATCATCGACGACGACCCCGCCGTCCACGACGGAACGCGCTTTGCACTCTCCGACTACGTGCTGGACGGGCACGGCATCGAGATCCTGTCGGCCTACTCGGCCGCCGACGGACGGGAGCTTCTGCGGGCGCATCCCGACACGGCGGTGGTGCTGCTCGACGTCGTGATGGAGGCGGAATCCTCCGGCCTCGAGCTCGTCGACATCATCCGCAACGAGCTCAAGAACGAGACCGTGCGCATCATCCTGCGCACCGGACAGCCCGGGCAGGCTCCCGAGCGCCGCGTCATCGTCGACTACGACATCAAC
>DASVRH010000067.1:0-7429 GCA_036388715.1 Solirubrobacteraceae bacterium
GGCGGCGACCAGGTCGTCGCCCTCGCCCACACGACGCCCGCACGCGGCGTCGTGCTCACGCCGGTGACGAACTTCGCCGTCCGCGACCGCGGGCACGGCACGCTCTCCGCGGTCAACAGCTCGGTCGGCGTGTGGCGCAAGCTCGAGGCGATCCGGGCGCGGCCGCAGGTGGCGCTCGCCTACCACACGCGCAAGCACGGCTTCACCGACCGCCCCGAGCTCGTCCTCGTCCAGGGCCGCGCGACGGTCCTGCCGCCCGACCCCGACCTCCCCCGCACGATGGGCGAGCAGTGGGACCGCTACGGCGGCGACACCGACTTCGGCCGGCCGATGGAGTGGCTGCAGCGCGCGTGGCTGCGCCGCTCGGTGGTCGAGATCGCGGTCGAGCGCGTCGTCGTGTGGCCGGACCTCGCGGGCCGCGGCGAGCCCGAGGCGCACGGCGCGCCGCTGCCCTCCGCCCCGCCTTCTCAGTCGGAGCCGCGCAACGGCACCGCGCCGCGCGTCGACCACCACCGCGCGGCGCGACGCGCGCGCCGCCTCCCCCACGTCCTGCTCGGCTGGGTCGGCGCGGACGGGCTGCCGATGGTCGCGCCCGTGGAGGTCGGCGAGGCGCGCGCGGACGGGATCGAGCTGACGGGCCCGCTGCCGCCTGGCGGGCGCCGCGCCGGGCTGTGCGCCCACGACTTCGCCCGCTTCACCTACGGCCAGGAGCAGCGCCGCCACACCGGCTGGCTCGCCGACGGCGTCTACGCGCCGCACACCGCGACCGGGTACCGCCTGCCCGAGTCGCGGCTGCTCTTCCACCTCGCCGGCGGCGTCATGACGCGCCGCGGCATCCGCGGCGCCCCCGCGCACCTGCGCGAGCCGTAGGCTCCCCGCCTCATGTCACGTGCCGTGCTCATCACCGGCGCCTCGCGGGGGATCGGCGCCGCCGCCGCGCGGGCGTTCGCCGCCTCGGGCGATCGCGTCGCCGTCCACTACGTCCGCAGCCGCGACAAGGCCGAGGCGGTCGCCGAGGGGCTCCCCGGTGAGGGGCACGTCGTGGTCGGCGCCCACCTGGCCGACCCGCAGGCGGTCGAGACGATGGTCGAGGAGGCGGCGGCCGGCCTCGGCGGCCTCGACGTCCTCGTCAACAACGCCGGCGTCTATCTCGCCCACCCGGTCCTCGACACGTCCTACGACGAATGGCAGGCGGCGTGGCGCGAGACCCTCGACGTCAACCTCGTCGGCGTCGCCAACACGGTCTGGTGCGCGCTGCACCACATGGAGCGCGGCGGGCGGATCGTCAACGTGGGCTCGCGCGGCGCGTTCCGCGGCGAGCCCGAGCACACCGCCTACGGCGCGGCGAAGGCGGGGCTGACGTCGTTCGGCCAGTCGCTGGCGCGCGAGCTCGGCCCGCGCGGGATCGCGGTGACGACGGTCGCGCCCGGGTTCGTCGAGACCGACATGGCGGCCGAGTACCTCGCGGGGCCCGAGGGCGCGGCGATCGTCGCGCAGAGCCCGCTCGGGCGGGTCGCGACGCCCGAGGAGGTCGCCGCGGCGATCCACTTCCTCGCCTCGCCGGAGGCCGAGATGTCGAGCGGCACCGTGCTCGACGTCAACGGCGCGTCCTACCTCAGGATGTAGCGAGCACGACCGTCCCGAAGATCGCCGCGGCGACGGCGATCGCCCCGACGAGGCGGACCGGGAACTCGTGGTGCACGCCGGTCTCGTGCACGACCGCGTGCCCCTTGCCGCGGCCGATCAGCCACATGTTGAGCGGGAACGCGAAGACGCCCGCGACGACGAGGGCGACCGAGAGCGCGCCCCAGAAGAGCACGTTGTCGAGGCCGGCCTCCATCGCCCCGGGGACGAGGACCATGATCAGGTTGTCGACGATCTCCATGATCGTGATGCTCGCCGTGTCGGAGGCCAGCGCGATCGGGATCACCGCGCCCAGGGCCATCCCCGAGCGCAGCAGGGGCAGGCTCGTCAGCGCGTAGCCGAAGAGGAAGGCGAGCGCGACGGCGAGGACGATCGTGCCGAGGTCCGAGAAGCCGAGCGCGGTCCCGATGACCATGCCGAGCACCTCGCCGATCGCACAGCCGGTGAGGCAGTGCAGCGTCGCGCTCAGGGCGACGTGGACAGACGCGTCGTGGCGGTCGTGGTGATGGGCGTGCTCAGCCACGCCGCATCAGGCGACCGACCGCCGCCATCAGCTCGTCCGTCATGTCGGCCGGGTCGCCGTGCTTGCCGGGGATCACGCAGTGGCGCGCGTGCTCGTCGAGCAGCCCGAGCGCGACCTTGTCGAGCGCGGCCTGCACCGCTCCGATCTGCGTGATGACGTCGATGCAGTAGCGATCGTCCTCGATCATCTTGTCGATGCCGCGGACCTGGCCCTCGATCCGCTTCATCCGCTTCTGGATCTGGTCCTTGGTGGCGGAGTAGCCGCCCTTGCGCGATGTGGTGTCTTCCGCCGCCATAGGACGAGTATAGACACCCCCAGGGGGTATTACGAGCGACGCACGCCGCTCGCGACGACGAGCGTCGCCAGGAAGCGGAGCCCGCCGGCATCGGCGAACGGCCGCGCGGCGGCCATCGCACGGTCGCCGATCCGTGCCCGCTGCTCCTCGGGAAGCGCGGCGAGGACGGTGGCGATCGGCCCGCCGGCGTTGCTCCGCATCTCCTCCCACCACGCCTCCGGCGAGGCGAAGGCCCTGACGTCCTCGACCTCGTCGACGACGACGTCCGTGAAGCCCGCGGCCGAGACGAGCTCCTCCACGCGAGCGGGGTCGCCGAGGGCGAACGGGCCCGGCATGCCGGGCGCGGGCGGCGGCGCGCCGAGCACGCCCATCACGGCGTCGAAGAGGAGCGACAGCCACGGGTTGCGGCCGGCCTCGGCCCAGACGGCGAGCGCGAGGCGGCCGCCCGGCTCGAGCAGGTCGTGCGTCGCGCGCAGGGCCCGGGCGGGGTCGGGCATGAGCATGTAGCCCAGCCGGCACAGCGCGACGTCGAAGCGCTCGCCGAGGTTCGGGTCCTCGGCGTCGAGCGTCCGCGCATCGACCTGCGGCAGGTCGCGGGCCCGCTCGCGGACGAGCTCGACCATCGGCTCGGCGAAGTCGGTGAGCAGCACGCGCCCGTCCGGCCCCACCGCCTCCGCGGCGCGCAGGCCGACGTCGCCCGCGCCGCAGGCCAGCTCGACGACGCGCTCGCCGGGCCGGGGCGCCGCGGCCTCGAGCATCCGGTCCGCGGCGCGCCCCACGGGGCCGCGCTCGCGCTCCTCGGCCTCGGCCGCCCACCCCTTCGCCGCCTGCTCCCACTGCGCGCGGCTGGCCTCCCGGTGCTCCTCGGTCATGAGCGCAGCCGGCCCAGGCCGGGGACGAAGCGGCCCACGCGGCGCGCGTAGCCCGTGTACGTCTCGCCGTGCGTGCGCAGGAGGTAGGGCTCCTCGACGACGCGGACCTGGAGCTCGAGCGCGACGACCAGCCCGATCAGGCCGAGGATCGCCACCCAGCTCGGGACGATCAGGGTCAGCCCGAGCGCGGTCGGCAGCATCGCCGAGAAGATCGGGTTGCGCACGAGGCCGAACGGGCCCTCGGTCACCAGCTCGGTGCGCTCCTGCGGGTCGACGCCGATCCGCCAGCTCTCCCCCATCGCCATCTGGGCGAAGAGCGTGCCCGCGATGCCCGCGATGGCGAGGACGGTGCCCACGATGTGCGCCCCGTGGCCGTCGAGCGCGTCGATCGGGTCGACGACGTCGAGCAGGTCGGGGACCGGCGCGGAGGCGCCGAGGACGATGGCGAGCGTGAACCCGACCCCGGCCAGCCACTCCGCCGAGCCCGGGCGGCCGCCGATGCCCTTGAAGCCCGACGACCCCGTGCGCCGCAGCTGGAGGGCGGTCCTCAGGCCGAACGCGAGCAGGAGGTAGACGACGTAGAGGACGAGCGCGAGGACGGGCATCAGCCGACCACCCTCGCATAGGCCTCCGGGTCCGTCGCGCCCTCGGTGGCGATGAGGAGGGGTCGCCTCGCCTCCACGGCGCCGGTCCGCAGCGCGGCGAGCGGCGCCGCCCCCGACTCGCCGATCCTCAGCCCCGCCGCGGCGAGATCGCGCATGGCGGCGTGCGCCTCGTCGTCGGTGACGGTGACGGTCGCCGCGATCCCGTCGCGCAGGGTCGGCCAAGCGGCCTCGGAGACCTCGGCGCAGTCCAGGCCCGCCATCGTCGTCCCCGGCGTCGGGATGACGACGGGCTTCCCGGCGCGCAGCGACTCGGTCAGGCAGGCCGCCGCGGCGGGCTCGACGCCGATCACCGGCACGCCGGCCGCGGCGCCGAAGCGGGCGGCCGCCGCGGCCAGGGAGCCGACGCCGACGGGGACGACGATCGCGTCGAAGTCCGCCTGCGCGGCCGCCTCGGCGAAGAGCGTGGCGTAGCCGTCGATCACCCATGCGGCCGGACCGGACTCCCCCACGTCGGCCACCTCCAGAGCGCCCGCCCGCGCGCCCGCCTCGCGCGCGGCGGCGACCGCCTCCTCGTAGGCGCCGTCGACGACCACGACCTCCGCGCCCTCGCCCGCGATCGCCTCGCGGCGCGCCGCGACCGAGCGGCGCGGGAGGAAGACGCGCGCCCGCAGACCGCGGCGCCGCGCCTCGTGGGCGACGGCGCGGCCGTGGTTGCCCGCGCTGGCGGCGACCAGCGTGTCGACGTCCGGCCGCTCGCGCAGCGCACGCTCGACCGCCCATGAAGCGCCGAGGACCTTGAAGGCGGGCAGGCCGAGGCGCGCCGACTCGTCCTTGACGAGCGCGGCGCCGACCTCCCGCACCGGCGTCGGCGCGTAGCCGGGCAGCGCCTCGTGGAAGGCGCGCGCCTCGTCGCTCGGCGGCGCGACCCCCTCGGCGGCGAGGTGCGGATTGGCGAAGACGCTCACGCGCAGAAGCGCTCCGCCGCGGCGACGAGCGTCCGCGCGACGGCGACCGTGTCCTCGACGCTGACCCACTCCTCGGCCGCGTGCGCCCCCTCGCCGCCGGGCCCGAACATCACGGTGGGGATCCCCGCGGCCGCGATGAAGGCCGCGTCGGCCCAGTAGCTCGCCCCGCCGATCGGCGGGGCCTCGGCCAGCACGCCCGTCGCGGCGTCGCGGACCGCGGCGACGATCTCGTGCCCCTCGTCGACCTCGAACGGCTCGCGGACGAGCAGGATCTCGTAGCGCGCGTCGCGCAGCCCGGCGCGCTCCAGCAGGTCCTCGACCTCGTGGCCGACCTGCGCGCCCGTCTCGCCCGGCAGCGTGCGCCGCTCGAGCCGGACGACGCACCGCGCCGGGTAGCTCGACATCTCCGCGCCGCCCTCGATCAGCGACGCGTGGACCGACCCGCGGCCCAGCAGCGGGTGCGTCCGCGCGCCGAGCCGGTCGTCCCACTCGCCGATGCCGGTCAGCACGGTGCCCGCCTTCACGATCGCGTCCTCGCCGAGGTGCGGCCGCGAGCCGTGCGCGGCGCGGCCCGTCACCTCGACCTCGGCCCACACGAACCCCTTGTGGGCGACGACGACCTCGAGCTCGGTCGGCTCGGTCACCACCGCCGCGTCCGCCCGCACCGAGCGCAGCGCCTCCTGGACGCCGAGGCTCGCGTGCTCCTCGTCGGCGACCGCGGCGACGACGATCCCGTCGGCGTCGCGGCAGGCGAGCAGCGCCGCCGCCACGCCCGCCTTCATGTCGTAGGCGCCGCGCCCGTACAGGCGGTCGCCGTCGACGCGCGGCGCGTGCGGGTCGCTCATCCCCTCGACGGTCACGGTGTCGATGTGGCCGCAGAGCAGCAGCGTCCGTCGCCCCGGGTCGCGTGATCGCACGAGCACGCTCGGCCGCCCCGGCGTCTCCTCCAGCACCTCGACCCCGAGCCCCTCTCCGCGCGCCCAGTCGGCGACGAACGCGGCGACCTCGCCCTCCCCCGCGCCGCCCGGGACGAGCGACGGGTTGACGCTGTCGATCGCGACGAGCTTCGAGAGGAGGTCGACGACGTCGTCGCGCGAGACGCTCATCCCCACAGTCTCTCTCGCAGGCCCGAGGCGCGCGCGGCCGGCCGTTCGACGGCGGCCCGGACCGCCTCCTCGCTGCCGCTCAGGATGAGCTGCTTCTTCGCGCGCGTGACCGCCGTGTAGAGCAGCTCGCGGGTCAGGATCCGCGAGCCGGGCTCCGGCAGCACGACGGCGGCGGTGTCGAACTGCGAGCCCTGGCTCTTGTGCACCGTCATCGCGTAGACGGTGTCGATCGCCGCGAGGCGGGACGGGTGGTAGGTGGCGACGCCGGTGGCGCGGAGGAACGCGGCCTCGACGCCGCCGCCCTCGGTCGCGACGACGACGCCCGTGTCGCCGTTGAACAGCCGCAGGCCGTAGTCGTTCTCCGTCACGAGCAGCGGGCGGCCGGCGTACCACGGGGTGTCGGCGCGGAAGCCCGCGACGCGCTCGGTCAGCCAGCCCTCGACGCGGGCCGTCCACGCCGCGACGCCGTGGTCGCCGCGCCGGTGCGCGCAGAGGACGCGGAACCGCGCGAGGGCGTCGATCGCGGCCCGCGGGTCGCCGGCCAGCGCCGCCGCGCGCACCTCGCGCGCCGCCGCCACCGCCTCGTCGCGGATCGCCGCCTCCGCGTCCTCGCTCCAGCGCACGCCCTCGGGCTCGCCCCGCAGGACCTCGACGGCCCGGTCGGCGTCCCCGCGGCGGACCGCGTCGGCCAGCGCGGCGATCCCGTCGCCGAAGCGGAAGACGCGCTCGAGCACGACGATGCCGTCGCGGGCGGGGTCGACGATGTCCCCGAGCACCGATCCCACGTCCACCGCCGCGAGCTGCCCGGGGTCGCCGACGAGGACGAGCCTGGCGGTCGGCCGCACCGCTTCCAGCAGCCGGGCCATCAGCGCCAGCGAGACCATCGACGTCTCGTCGACGATGACGACGTCGTGCGGCAGGCGGTTCGAGCGGTCGTGGCGGAAGCGGCTCTGCGAGTCGCGTCGGCGGCCGAGCAGCCGGTGAAGGGTCATGGCCTCGAGCGACCGCACGCGCCCGGCGACCTCCGGCGCGACGTCCAGCTTCCCGGCCTCCTCCACCATCGCCTCTCCCAGCCGCTCCGCGGCCTTCGCGGTCGGCGCGGCGAGGCCCAGGAGAAGGGACGGATCCTGCTCGAGCAGCAGCGCCGCGATGCGGGTCACGGTCGTCGTCTTGCCCGTCCCGGGCCCGCCCGCGACGACGGTGAACCGCCGCTCGACCGCCGAGGTCGCGGCGAGCCGCTGGCGCTCGTCGCCGTCGGGGCCGAACAGCCGCCGCAGCCCGTCTTCGAGCCGGTCGCGGTCGACGCCGTCGGCCGGCGCGGCGGCGAAGGCCCGCACGTCGCCGGCGACCTGCCGCTCGTCGCCCCAGTACCGGTCGAGGTAGAGCGCGGAGCCGACCAGCCGCAGCGGCCGCACGTCG
>DASVRH010000068.1:0-7161 GCA_036388715.1 Solirubrobacteraceae bacterium
CGCGAGCGACGCGCGGCGAAGCCGCCGCAGCACCTCGGGGTCACACCACGCGCGCTCGGTGCCGCCGGGGCGCAGCTCGCCGCGCACCAGCTCGCCGGCGCGCTCCAGCGCGCCCAGGGCCGCCGACGGGTCGACGCGGTAGCGCGCCGCCAGCTCCGCCGTCGTGAACGGACCGTGCGTCCGCGCCCACCGCGCGCAGACCTTCTGCAGCGCGTCGGGCACGTCGGCGGTGAACGCCTCGGGCAGGCCGCCGGGCGGCACGGCGCCGAGCGCGTCGCGGTAGAGGCCCGCGTCGTCCGCGGCGATCCACCGCTCCTCGCCGGCGATCCGCAGCCGCACCGCGCGACGCTCGTCGGCGAGCTGGAGCAGCATCGTCTCGGCGTCGAGCCCGGGGAGGATGCGCTGCGTGACCTCGTCGACGCGCAGGTCGCCGACGCGGCGCAGCACGTCGTGCAGCGCGTCGCGCGTCTCGGCCCGCGTGCGCGGCGAGCGGTGCTGGAGGTCGTCCTCGACCTGGTCGAGCGCGTCGGGGTCGATGAGGTCGCGCAGCTCCTCCTGGCCGAGCAGCTCGCGCAGCAGGTCGCGGTCGAGCGACAGCGCCGCCGCGCGCCGCTCGGCGTTCGGCGTGTCGCCCTCGTACATGTACGTCGCGACGTAGTCGAAGAGCAGCGACGACGCGAACGGCGACGCCGTCGGCGTCTCGACCTCCACGATCGACAGCTCGCGGCGGTGCAGCGCCCGCAGCAGCTCCTGGAGGCCGGGCAGGTCGAGCACGTCGCGCAGGCACTCCCGGTACGTCTCGAGGATGACGGGGAAGTCGCCGTACTGCTTGGCCACCTCGAGCAGGGTCTGCGACTTCAGGCGCTGCTGCCACAGCGGCGTGCGCTTGCCGGGGTAGGCGCGCGGGATGAGCAGCGAGCGGGAGGCGTTCTCGCGGAAGCGCGCGCCGAACAGGGCGCTACCGCTCAGCTCCGCGACGACCATGTCCTCGAGCTCGTCGGGATCGAGCAGGACGAGGTCCGCCCCAGGCGGCTCGTCCGCGTCGGGGAGGTGGACGATGATCCCGTCGTCGGACCAGATCGCGTCGGACTCGAGGCCCAGCTCGTCACGCAGCCGCGCGCTCAGGGCGAGGCCCCAGGCGGCGTGGACGCGGCCGCCGTACGGGCTCAGGACGCACAGCCGCCAGTCGCCGATCTCGTCGCGGAAGCGCTCGACCACGATCGTGCGGTCGCTGGGGACGACGCGCGTGACCTCCTGCTGCTCGCGCAGGTAGTCGACGAGGTTCCGCGCGGCGAGCGGGTCAAGGTCGTAGTCGCGCTCGAGCAGCTCCGCGGTCTGGTCGACGGCCCAGCGGCTGAAGGCGCCGATCTCCTTGCCGAGCTCCTTCGGCCGCCCCATGCTGTCGCCCTTCCAGAACGGGACCTGCCCGGGCACGCCCGGGGCGGGGGTCACGATGACGCGGTCGCGGCCGATCTCCTCGATGCGCCAGGACGACGCGCCGAGCAGGAACGTCTGGCCCGGGCGCGCCTCGTAGACCATCTCCTCGTCGAGCTCGCCCACCTTGCGGCCGTCGGGGAGCGTGACCATGAAGAGGCCGCGGTCGGGAATGGTGCCCGCGTTGGTGACCGCGAGCTGGCGGGCGCCCTTGCGCGAGCGGATCGTGCCGCCGACCCGGTCCCAGACGATTCGCGGGCGGAGATCCCCGAAGTCTCTGCTGGGGTAGCGGCCGTCGAGCATGTCGAGGACGTTCTCGAGCAGCGGGCGCGGCAGCTCGCTGTAGGAGTAGGTGCGCGTGACGAGCGCGTAGAGCTCGTCGACGGCGACCGGCTCCGGCTCCGCCGCGGCGGCGATCGCGACGATCTGCTGGGCCAGGACGTCGAGCGCGTTGCGCGGCACCACCGTCGGCTCGATCTTCCCCTCGCGCATCAGCCGCGTGACGACCGCGCACTCGAGCAGGTCGGCGCGGAACTTCGGGAAGATCCGCCCCTTCGACGTGTCGCCCACGCCGTGTCCGGCGCGCCCGATCCGCTGGAGCCCGCGGGCCACCGACTTCGGCGACTCGACCTGGAGGACGAGGTCCACCGCGCCCATGTCGATGCCGAGCTCGAGCGACGAGGTCGCCACCAGGCACGGCAGCTCGCCGGCCTTCAGCATCTCCTCGACGACCAGGCGCTCCTCGCGCGCGAGCGAGCCGTGGTGCGAGCGGGCGACCTCCGCCGGCGGCGCCTCCGGGTTCTCGGACGACGCCAGCTCGTTGAGGCGCAGCGCGAGTCGCTCCGCGGTGCGGCGGTTGTTCACGAAGATGATCGTCGAGCGGTGCTCTCTGACCAGCTCGAGCAGCTGCGGGTACATCGCCGGCCAGATCGACTTGCGCGTCGCCTCGCCGTAGAGGGCGTCGAGCTCGGGGGACGGCGTCGCGTCGGGCTCGACCATCGACTCCACCGGGACCTGGATCTTCAGGTCGAGCGGCTTGCGGACGCCGGCGTCGACGATCCGCGTCGTGCGCCGCGGCCCGACGAGGAAGCGCCCGACCTCCTCGAGCGGGTTCTGCGTCGCCGACAGGCCGATCCGCTGCGGCTCGTGCTCGCTGATCTCCGTGAGCCGCTCGAGCGTCAGCGCCAGGTGCGCGCCGCGCTTCGTGCCCGCGACCGCGTGGATCTCGTCGACGATCACCGCCTCCACCCCGGTCAGCATCTCCTTGGCCTGCGAGGTGAGGATGAGGTAGAGCGACTCGGGCGTCGTGATGAGGATGTCCGGCGGGTTGCGCCGCATGTCGGCGCGCTCCTTCTGCGAGGTGTCGCCGGTGCGCAGCGCGACCGTGAGGTCGGCGCCGATGCCGCGCAGGGGCGCGCGCAGGTTGCGCTCGATGTCGTAGCTCAGCGCCTTGAGCGGCGAGACGTAGACGAGCCGCGTCCTGCCGGTGCTCGGCTCGCGGCCCAGCTTGTCGAGCGCCCACAGGAACGCGGCGAGCGTCTTGCCGCTGCCGGTCGGCGCGGAGATGAGCACGTGCTCGCCGCCGGCGATCGCCGGCCATGCCTGCTCCTGGGCGGGCGTGGGAGCGGCGAACGCGCCCTCGAACCACTCGCGGACACGGGGGCTGAAGGCGGCGAGCGGCATGCACCCAGGATACGAGCGGGTGCAGCCGCGGGATCGACGGGTCGGGCTAGATCGGCGGCGAGACGATCAGCAGCGCCTTGTCGGCCGCCGCCGAGCTCGCGTCGCCGTCGTTCGCGGTGAGCTCGACCACCCTCGCGCCGTCCGGGTTCTCGCCGGTGTAGCGGTACTGGACCGAGCGCAGCGCGGCCTCGTAGTCGCCCACCGTCGCGGTGCCCGTCAGCGTCAGGACGCCGGTGCCGGAGTCGTAGGCGCCGGTGATCCCGCTCTGGTCGGTGAACAGCACCTCGTCGCCCGCCTCGAAGCCGGTCGCGATCTTCACCTGGGCGGACTCGAGGTTCGCGTCGTCGGCGTCGCTGACGGCGACGGCGTCGTCGATCGCGATCGCCGGGTCGCCGATCGTGTAGGTGCTCGGCCCCGCCGACGTCGTCACGACCGGCGCGCTGCCGTCGTTGACCGCCGTGACGGCGACGTCGCGCGTCACCGCGTCGCTGAGGTTGTCGCTCGCGGCCCCGTCGTCGACCTGGAAGGTCACGGTCCGCGTGTCGGCCGAGGGGTCGGCCGACGCGTTCTCGTAGGTGACCGAGCGCAGCGCGGCCTCGTAGTCGGCCACCGGCGCGACGCCGGTGAGCGTCAGGACGCCGGTGGCGTCGTCGTAGGCGCCGGCGATCGTGTCCGAGTCGGCGAAGGCGAGGGCGTCCTCGGCTTCCGCGAACCCGCCGGTGATCGCGACCGTGGCGCCCTCCAGCTGCGCCGAGTCCGGATCGCTCGCGGCGATCGCGTCGTCCACGGCCACCGGGCCGTCGCCCTCGGTGTACGCGAGCTCGGTGTCGCTCGCGGTCAGGACCGGCTTGTCGTTGACCGCCGTCACCGCGACGTCCTTCGTCGCCGCGCTCGAGTCGAGCTCGCCGTCGTTGGCCGTGAACTCGACGCTCTTCTCCGCCGACGGGTCGTCGCCGGTGTGCCGGTACTCGACCGTGCGCAGCGCCGCCTCGTAGTCGGCCGCCGGCGCCGTCCCGGTGAGGGTGAGCACGCCCGTCTCGGCCGTGTACTGGCCCGTGATCGAGGGCTGGTCGGAGAACGACAGCTCGTCGCCGTCCTGGAAGCCCGAGGCGATCCGCACCTGCGCGCCCTCGAGGTCGGCGTCGTCGGCGTCGGACACCGTCACGGCGGAGTCGAGCGTCGCGGGCGAGTCGCCCTCGGTGTACGCGGTGGCCCCCGCGGAAGCGGCGACCTGCGGGGCGTCGTTGACCGGCGTGATCGCGACGTCGCGCGTGACCGCGTCGCTGAGGTTGTTGTACGGCGCGCCGTCGTCGGCCTGGAACGTGATGGTCCGTGCCGTCGAGGGGGCGTCCGAGCCGTTCTCGTAGGTCACCGACCGCAGGGCCGTCTCGTAGTCGGCGACGGACGCGGCGCCGGTGAGCGTGAGCACGCCGGTGCCGTCGTCGTAGGCGCCGGCGATGCCGCTCTGGTCGACGAACGCCAGCTCGTCTTCGGCCGCCTCGAAGCCGCTCGTGATCGCCACGGTGGCGCCGGCCAGCTGCGCCGACTCGGGGTCGGTCGCCGCGATCGCGTCGTCCACGGCCACCGCCCCGTCGCCCTCGGTGTAGGAGAGCGGGGTGGCGGAGGCGCCCAGCACCGGCTGGTCGTTGATCTCGACCGCCTTCGCCGACGCGCTGGAGTCGAGGTCGCCGTCGTTCGTCGCGAACTCGACCGTGCGCGCCCCGGTCGGGGTGCCCTCGGTGTTGCGGTAGGCGATCGAGCGCAGCGCCGTCTCGTAGTCGGCGACGGGCGCGGTCCCGGTGAGGGTCAGGACCCCGGACCCGGAGTCGTAGCTGCCCGCGATCCCGGCCTGGTCGACGTAGAACAGCTCGTCACCGGCCACGAAGCCCGCCGTGATCCGGATGACGGCGCCCTCGAGGTCGTCGTCGTCGACGTCGATGGCGCTCAGCGCGGCGTCGACCGGCGTGGCCGACCCGGTGTAGTCGGTCGCCCCGTCGCTCGCGTCGACCTCCGGGGCGTCGTTGACCGGCGTGATGAACGCGTCGCGGCGCACCGGCGTCGAGCTCGCGCCGTCGCTGTCGGTGACGCGGAACTGGATCCGCCGGATCGCGTCGGAGGGATCCTCGGACGTGTTCTCGTAGGTCGCCGAGCGCATCGCGGTCTCGTAGTCGGCGAGCGACGCGGCGCCGGTGAGCGTGAGCACGCCGGTGGTCTCGTCGTAGTCGCCGGTGATCCCGTTCTGGTCGGTGAAGCCCAGCTGGTCCTCGGCGGGCGCGAACGTGTCCGTCACGACCGGCGGGCCGACGGGGTCGCCGTTCTCGTCCACCGGCTGCGACACGAGCGGCACGAACTTGATCTGCGCGCCCGAGAGCTGCGGCGAGTCGGGGTCGCCGACGACGAAGCCGCCGTCGACCGGCACGGGCCCGTCGTTCTCGACGTACGACAGCCCGCCCTCGCTGTTCTCCCCGGTCGGCGGGTCGTTGTCGCCGCCCTCGCCGCCGGTGATGCAGACCTGCTTCGTCGCGGGGGCCGAGTCGGCGCCCGCGTCGTTCGCGGTGAACTCGATGTCCTTCGTCGGGGTGGCGTTGCCGCTCGCGAGGTTGCGGTACTTCACGCTGCGCAGCGCGGCCTGGTAGTTCGCCACCGACGCCGTGCCGGTCAGGGTGAGCACGCCGGCGTCGGCGTCGTAGGAGCTGATGATCCCGTTCTGGTCGGTGAACAGCAGGTTGTCGCCGTTCTGGAAGTTGTCCGCGATGCGCACGGTCGCGCTGTCGAGCTGCGTGTCGTCGGGATCGGAGACCGTGAGCTGGCCGTCGACCACGACGCCGGGGCCCTGCTCGACGTAGGCGTTGCAGCCGGCCGAGGTGGTGACCGTGGGCGGCGACCCGGGCGGCTTGACGTCGAGCGAGATCTGCGCCGCGTTCGAGTCCTTGTCGTCGTCGCGCGCCTTGAAGACGAAGTGGTCGGGCCCGAGGTAGTCCGTGGCCGGCGTGTACACCACGTCCGGCGGCTGGCCGGTGAGCGTGCCGTGCAGCGGCTGCTTGGTGACGTGGAAGGTGAGCGGATCGCCGTCGTCGTCGGCGGCGGTGAGCGTGACGCGCTTCGGCGAGTTCTGCTTGACCGTGAGGTTCTGCGACAGCGCCTTCGGCGGCGAGTTCGGCGGCTCCTTGAGGGGCGCGAACGGGTCGTCCGCCGTCAGCGCGGCCGGCGCGGCGGAACCGGCCGGCTCCGGCTCCGCGTCGGGCTTGCGCGCCGCCGGGCCGGCGGAGCGCTCGAAGACGCGGTAGCGCGAGGACTCGTAGGCCCGCGGGCTCCTGAGGAAGACCGGCACGCGTCCGTTCACGCGCGGCGCGCGCATGATGGTCCGAGAGACCCTGACCTTGCCGCTCCTCACGCCGACGAGCGCGACCTGCCCGGGATGCGGGTAGGGCCGGCCGGGGGCGGCGTCGCGGTAGAAGAAGCGGGTGCGCTCGCGACCGGCGGCGAGGACGAGCCTCCGGGTGCGGCCCTGGGTGACGCGCGAGCGTGCGTGCACGGGCTTCGGGAGCGCGAAGACCACGACGGGGCCGCCGGCCTCGCCGGCGCCCAGGGCGCTGAGCGCCCGGTCGGTGGCCTGGTCGCGGCTGACGGCCGAGGCGGGGGCCGCGGCGAGGGCGAGGAGAAGCGCGGTGGCCAGCCCGGCGACGAGGACTCTCGCCGCCGGGTGCACGCGGGTCAGGGGGAACACGGGGGGCGTCCCTTCCGTAGGGCTCGGATCAGCCGATCGTGCTGGTGGCGTTCGTCGTGTCGTCCGCGCCGTTGCGCAGGTAGTTCGTCGGCGGCGTCGTCGTGCGCAGGATCCCGCTCTCGATGCGCCGCAGGCCCTGCGCGTTGCCGACCACGTCGTTGTTGGCCAGATCCACGGTCGAGTTCAACCCGCGGCTGAAGATGCCCGTCGAGTTGTCGAAGATCGCGTTCCCCGCCAGCCGCGTCGCCGTGACCTTGTCGATCGCGCCCGCCGCCGCCGTGCCGCAGTTCGTGTTCGCGTCCGGCGTGCTCGCGTTC
>DASVRH010000069.1:0-3141 GCA_036388715.1 Solirubrobacteraceae bacterium
CCGTGTCGTGCGAACCGCCGCGAGGCGACCAGCGCCCGGCCCGGACACCCCGCTCCTCGGGGAATGTTCTCCGAGGTACGGGGGTTGAGGAGAGTGTCCGGACCGGGCGACCTGTGTCCCCGGGTCTCACCTAGAAATGCCGCCGCGGAAGATCGTTCGGCTGAAGCCGCGGTAGGCCACTCGCCGCGAGGCGACCAGCGCCCGGTTCGGACATCTTTCTTCTTCGAGCAGCGAGGACATGCCATGAAGGGCGACCGCGTCGAGATCGTGATCGACGCCGGCAGCGGGACGACGCGCACCTACGACGTCGCGGCGACCCGCGCCGGGCGCAAGGTGAACGTCACCCACGGCCGGGGCGTCGTCGAGGTCAGCGAGGTCACGCGGGGTGGCACGACGGTGCGCACCGCGCGGTTCCTGGCCAACCGGGTGCTCGCGCTCGTCGAGCACCCCGCCCAGGACGAGCCCGTGGCCGACGAGATCACGCCCTCCCTGCGCTCCGTCTGATCCTCCGACCCTGCACACTTCTGTACCGATGACCTCCCCCGCCGCCGGCGCGCGCCCGCACGACGCCCGCCCCACCGGGTCCACCACCCCGGTCGAGGGATCCCCGCGCCGTCCTCGCCGGCGCCGCGGCGGCCGGGGGCGCTCCCCCTCCCACCTCCCGAACCAGGCCGCGTCCGGCGTTCCCGCCGCCGATGCCGCGGCCGCCCCGGGCGGCGGCGCCACCTCCACCCCGGACGGCGCCGCCCCCACCATCCGTACCGCGCGGTGGACCCTCGACGAGGGCCGCCTCGCCGCCCGCCGCGCCGCGGTCCCCCGCATCACGTATCCGGAGGCGCTGCCCGTCTCCGCCCGCCGCGACGACATCGCCGCCGCGATCCGTGACCACCAGGTCGTGATCGTCGCGGGCGAGACCGGCTCCGGGAAGACGACGCAGATCCCCAAGATCTGCCTCGAGCTCGGCCGGGGCGTCGCCGGCATGATCGGCCACACCCAGCCGCGGCGGCTCGCCGCGCGCACCGTCGCCGACCGCATCGCCGAGGAGCTGGGCACCGAGCTCGGCGACGTCGTCGGCTACAAGGTCCGCTTCACCGACCGGGTCGGCGACAACACGCTGGTCAAGCTCATGACCGACGGCATCCTGCTCGCCGAGCTGACCGGCGACCGCACGCTGCGGCAGTACGACACGCTGATCGTCGACGAGGCGCACGAGCGCAGCCTCAACATCGACTTCATCCTCGGCTACCTGACGCAGCTGCTCCCCCGCCGTCCCGACCTCAAGGTCGTCATCACCTCGGCGACGATCGACACCGAGCGGTTCGCGCGGCACTTCGCCGACGCGCTCGGCACGACGGTGCCGGTCGTCGAGGTGTCGGGCCGCTCGTACCCCGTCGAGGTCCGCTACCGCCCCGTCGTCGACCCCGACGACCCCGACTCCGACCCGGATCGCGACGAGATCGACGCCATCGGCGACGCCGTCGCGGAGCTGCAGCGCGAGGGGCCGGGCGACGTCCTGGTCTTCCTCCCCGGCGAGCGCGAGATCCGCGACACCGCGGACGCCCTGGCGAAGCGCGACCTCCGGAACACCGAGATCCTGCCGCTCTACGCGCGGCTGTCCACGGCCGAGCAGCACCGCGTCTTCGCGCCGCATCCCGGCAGCCGGGTCGTGCTCGCCACCAACGTCGCCGAGACCTCGCTGACGGTGCCCGGCATCCGCTACGTCGTCGACACCGGCCTCGCGCGGATCTCGCGCTACTCGCGGCGGCTCAAGGTCCAGCGGCTGCCCATCGAGAAGATCAGCCAGGCCAGCGCGAACCAGCGCGCGGGACGTTGCGGCCGCGTCGCCGACGGCATCTGCATCCGGCTCTACGCCGAGGACGACTTCGACGCGCGCCCGCAGTTCACCGAGCCCGAGATCCTGCGCACCAACCTCGCGTCGGTGATCCTGCAGATGATCGCGCTGGACCTGGGCGACCTCGCGGCGTTCCCGTTCGTCGAGAAGCCCGACACGCGCGCCGTCGGCGACGGGCTCGGGCTGCTCGACGAGCTGGGCGCCCTCACCCCCGCCCGCACGCTCACCGCCGTGGGCCGGGCCCTGTCGCGGCTGCCCGTCGACCCGCGGCTGGGGCGGATGCTCGTCGAGGCCGACCGCACCGGCTGCCTGCGCGAGGTGCTGGTCATCGCCGCGGCGCTGTCGGTGCAGGACCCGCGCGAGCGGCCCGCCGAGCACCGGCAGGCGGCCGACGAGAAGCACGCGCGGTTCTACGCCGGCGGGGACAACGCGGTCGACGCCAACGGCTCGGACTTCCTGGCCTTCCTCAACCTGTGGACCTACGTCCAGGAGCAGCGCGCGGCGCTCACCGGCAACCGGTTCCGCCGCCTCCTGCGCGACGAGTTCCTGCACTTCCTGCGCATCCGCGAGTGGCAGGACCTGCACGGCCAGCTGCGGTCGGCCGCGCGGAACGCCGGGATGACGGTCAACGACGTCGACGCCGATCCCGACCGCATCCACGTCGCGGTGCTGTCCGGGCTGCTCAGCCAGGTCGGGCTGCGCGAGGGCGAGACGCGCGAGTTCCTCGGCGCCCGCGGCGCCCGGTTCATGGTCTTCCCGGGCTCGCCGCTGGGCAAGAAGCCGCCGCGCTGGGTGATGGCCGCCGAGCTGGTGGAGACCTCGCGGCTCTGGGCGCGCACGGTCGCGCGGATCCAGCCGGAGTGGATCGAGCCGCTGGCCGGGCACCTGGTCAAGCGCAACTACAGCGAGCCGCACTGGTCGCGCAAGCGCGCCGGGGCCGTCGCCGTCGAGCGGGTGACGCTGCACGGCATCCCCATCGTCGTGGGGCGGAACGTCGACCTCGGGCGGATCGACCCCGAGCTGGCGCGCGAGCTGTTCCTGCGGCACGCGCTGGTGGAGGGCGACTGGGACACGCGGCACGAGTTCTTCGCGGCGAACCGCGCGCTGCTCGAGGACGTCGAGGAGCTGGAGACCCGGGCACGGCGCCGCGACCTGGTCGTCGACGAGGACACGCTGTTCGCCTTCTACGACGCCCGCGTGCCGGCGGACGTCGTCTCCGGGCGGCACTTCGACAGCTGGTGGCGCAAGGCCCGGCGCCGGCACCCGGACCTGCTCGACCTCACCGCGGA
>DASVRH010000070.1:0-3253 GCA_036388715.1 Solirubrobacteraceae bacterium
AGGACCGAGGGGCTCTCGCCGTTCGCCGACGGGCCGGGGCCCTCCTCGGGCTCGTTGTCCGGCGTGGGCTCCTCGGCCGGGGTGGCCGGCTCCTCGTCGACTGGCGGCGCCGCGGGCGTCGACTGCGCCGGCTCCTTCTGCGTGCGGGGCTTCTCGGTAGTCCGTGTCGGCTCACGGCTCGCGGTCGGCTCGTCGTCGTCCCCGCCGCCGAGCAGCGCGAAGAGGGCGACGACGACGGCGACGGCCGCCACCGCGGCGAGCGCGATCCAGCCGCGGCCGCCGCGCGAGTCGGTCCGCCGCGGGGGCGGGCCCGCGTCGGCCGGCTCGCTGCGCAGAGGCGGCGCCGCGGCCGAGGCGGCCGCCGCCGGCTTCGGCTCGAGGCGGCGAGGGGTCGGGGGAGCGGGAGCGGGCGTGGCTTCGGCCCGTCGGGTGGGAGCGGTCGGGGCGTCGGCGCCGCGGACCGCGGGCGCGCGCTCGACGGCGTGACGCAGCTCCTCGACGAACAGGGCGCAGGTCGGGTAGCGCTCCTCCGGCTCCTTGGCCAGCGCCTGGCACATGACGTCGTCGACGTGCGGGCCCATCCCGGTGTCGGGCATGGGCGCCTCGACGTGCTGGCGCGCCTGCGCGGCGGCGTGCTCGGCGGTGAACGGGCGGCGGCCGGTGAGCAGCTCGAAGGCCACGCAGCCGAGCGAGTAGCGGTCCGACGCGGGCGTCGCGGCGTCGCCCATCGCCTGCTCGGGGGACAGGTAGGCGGCCGTGCCGAGCACGGTGCCGACCTGGGTCAGCGGCGACTCGTCGGCGAGCCGGGCGATGCCGAAGTCGGCGACGCCGAGGCGCCCGCCCTCGTCGAGCAGGAGGTTCGCCGGCTTGACGTCGCGGTGGACCACCCCGCGGCCGTGGGCGTAGTCGAGCCCGGCGGCGGCTCCGCTGAGCCAGTCGATCGCCTGCGGGCGGGGAACGGTCGAGCCGTCGCGCAGCCGCCCGGCGAGCGTCCCGCCGCGGTAGAGCTCCATGACGATGAACGCGTTGTCCTCGTGCTCCCCGACGTCGTAGATCGTCACGACGTTCGGGTGGTCGCCGACGCGCGCGGCGGTGCGCGCCTCGCGCTCGAAGCGCTGGCGCGAGACGGGGTCGCCGCCGACGTGGGGCGCGAGGACCTTGACGGCGACCTCGCGGCCCAGGACCTCGTCCTGGGCGGCCCAGACGGTGGCCATCCCGCCCGTGGCGATCTTGCGAAGGACCCGATAGCGATCGGGCAGGGCGATGCTGACGTCACTCATCGGCACGTCTGACCGACGGTACCCGCACGGCCGTCGCTAGACTCCTCGCCCGTCATGGCCAAGGTCTGTCACGTGTGCAACAAGGGCCCGTCGTTCGGTCACAGCCGCAGCCACTCGATGGTGGCGACCAAGCGGCGCTTCAACCCGAACCTCCAGAAGGTCCGCATCCTGGACAAGGGTGCGCCGACCCGCGCCTACGTCTGCACGCGCTGCCTGAAGGCGGGCAAGGTAACCAAGGCCGTCTAGCAGGGTTCGTCGGGGCGTGGACGCCTTCACGAACCTGGATCGCTTCCGCTCGGTCGTCGCCGCAGCGCTCTCGCACCTCGAAGCCCGGCGCGAGGAGGTCAACGACCTGAACGTGTTCCCGGTCGCCGACGGCGACACCGGGGACAACATGGCGCTCACGCTGCGCGCCGTGCTCGACGAGCTCGACCGCCTGGTCGCCGAGGAGCGCGACCGCACGCTCGACGAGATCGGCCGCGAGGAGATCGTCGACGCCGTCGCCCGCGCCGCCCTGCTCGGCGCGCGCGGCAACAGCGGCGTCATCCTCTCCCAGCTCATCCGCGGCGCCGCCGAGGAGCTCGTGTCGCGCCCCGGCGAGCTGGTCGACCCGACGCTGATCGGCGCCGCCATGGCCCGTGCGGTCGACCGCGCGTACGCGTCGGTCCGCGAGCCCGCGGAGGGCACGATCCTCACCGTGGTCCGCGAGATGGCGCACCGGATCGCCAAGGAGCTCGCGCACGCGCCGGACACGCGCCTGGATCCCGACGCGCCGCCCGAGCGCCAGGACGCCGCCATCGCGGCGATTCTCGAGCCGGCGGTCGAGGAGGGGCAGGAGTCGGTGCGGCGCACGCCCGAGCTGCTGCCCGTGCTGCGCGAGGCGGGCGTCGTCGACGCCGGCGGGCACGCGCTGACGGTGATCTTCGCGGGCGTCGTCGCCGCCCTGCGCGGCACCGACGCGCCCGCCATCGACCACCACGCCCCGGCGCGCGTCACCCATCCCGAGCACGCCAGCGAGACCTACCGCTACTGCACGAACTTCGCCGTCACCGGCACCGGCCTCGATCCGGCGCCGTACCGCGACCGGCTCGAGGCGATCGGCGACTCCGTCCTCGTCGTCGGCGACCAGCACACGCTGAAGGTCCACGTCCACACCGACGACCCCGAGGCGGCGACGAACCTCTTCGGCGACGAGGTCGAGGTCTCGCACCTCGACGTGGCCGACATGCACGCGCAGGTCGCCGAGCGGGCCGAGAAGCTGTCGGGCAACGGGCACGGTCCTCCGCCCTCCGCCGAGCTGGCGCGCTGCGCGGCGATCGCGGTCGTGTCCGGCGCGGGCATGCGGCGCCTGTTCGAGAGCATCGGCGCGCACACCGTCGACGGCGGCCCGACGCTCAACCCCTCGACGATGGAGATCCTCGCGGCGATCCACGAGGTCCCCGCCGAGGAGGTCGTCGTCCTGCCGAACTCCTCGAACGTGATCATGGCCGCCGAGCGCGCCGCCGAGCTGAGCGACAAGCTCGTGCTCGTCGTGCCGACGCGCTCGCAGCAGGCCGGCCTCACCGCGGCGATCGCGTGCGACCCGGCGCGTGCGGCCGAGGAGAACGGCGTCGCGATGCACGAGGCGGTCGTCGAGCTGTCGATCGGCTCGGTCGCGCCCGCGGCGCGCGACGACGTCCACGGGCGCTTCGTCGCCGGCGACGCCGTCGGCTTCGTCGACGAGGAGATCATCGCCTGGGGCGACCCCGAGGCGACCCTCGGCGCGGTCATCCGGTCGCTCGCGCGCGATCGCGAGCTCGTCACCTGCATCAGCGGGGAGGGCGCGCCGCTCTCGGAGGAGCGCATCCAGGCGCTCGCCCCGGCCGACGTCGAGCTCGAGGTGCGCGACGGCGGCCAGCCCGCCTACTGGTGGCTGCTCGCCGCCGAGTGAGCCAGCCGGGCCTCGATCGCGTCGAGGATCAGCTCCAGGCCGA
>DASVRH010000071.1:0-16213 GCA_036388715.1 Solirubrobacteraceae bacterium
CCGGCCTGGAGCGCGACGGGCTCGTCGTCCGCCGGAGTGGACGCCTCCGACTGCCCTGAGCGTTAGATTCCACGCGATATGGCTTTGGACCGACAGACGATCGAGAAGAAGGACTTCCCCATCGGCCGCCGCGGCTACGAGCCGGAGGCCGTCGACGAGCACCTGGCGCGCATCGCCGAGGAGCTCGAGTCGCTCCAGCGCCAGGCCCAGCGCCGCAGCGGGGCCTCGCTGGCGCAGGCTGCCTCCGAGCAGGTCCGCGCGATCGTCGAGGCCGCCGAGCAGAGCGCCGCGGCGATCGAGCGCGACGCCGAGCAGCAGGCCACGCGGATCCGCACCGAGGCCGAGGCCGAGGCGCAGCGCACCGACCAGGAGGCCGTCGAGCGCTCTCGCGAGCACGTCAGCAAGGTGAGCGAGCAGACGTCGCAGATGCTCCAGCGCGTGGGCGCGATGGAGAGCGAGCTGGGCACGCTGATCGACTCGCTGCGCACCGGCGCCAACCGCCTGAGCGCCGACCTGAGCTTGCTCGAGGGCAACATGGGCGAGCTGTACGAGGCGTCCGGCGGGCGCCCGTCCGGGGCGCAGAGCCGGCCCGCCGCACCGGCCTCGGCCGGCGCGAGCGCGCCGCCGGCCGCCGCGCCGACGGGCGGAGGCGCGACGACCGACGCCGCGCTGGACGAGGAGCCGCTCGACGCCGGCCCCACCGCGGACGACGACCCCGGCCCGCCGCCGGCCGCGCCGCGGCCCCGCCGCGTCGAGCAGCCGGCCGCCGCGACGACCGAGCAGCCCGCCGCCGCGGGCGGCGAGCAGGGCGGCGGCGACGTCGAGGGCGCGCGCCTGATCGCGCTCAACATGGCCCTCAACGGCCAGTCGCGCGAGGAGACCGACCGCTACCTGGCGGACAACTTCGACCTCTCCGACCGCCAGTCGCTCCTCGACGAGGTCTACGAGTCCGTAGGCGGCTGACGCGCCGCGCGCCGCTTCGGAAACGGCGCGCAATCGAAGTACCTGGACAAGTGATCGATGGCGTGTTGGCTGTCCGGCCAACTACGGTCGGCGAGTCCCTCCCCGGAGAAAGGCCCGCCGATGCGTCCTCGCGTCCGGGCGGCTTCGCTGTGCGCCGCCGCCGTCCTCGTAGTTGCCCTCCTGCCCGCCACCGCCGCCCAAGCGCAGGTCGAGCCCGCGCCCGGGGACACCCAGCACTTCCGCGTCTGGCCGGGGACCGTCGCCAGCGGGTGGGACGCGGTCGGCACGCCGGAGAGCATGCGGCCGGAGATCGTGTCACCCGGGCCCTGCGACCCCGGCGACGGGACGAGGTCGTTCACGTTCTCCTACTCCGATCAGGGCGTGATCCTGTGGTCGGACGGCCACTTCGAGGAGCACGGCTCGTTCACGCTCGACCGGATCGGGGACGAGATCCGCGTCACGCAGTTCGACTCGACGTTCTCGGGCTCGTCGTCGACGGGGACGATCGAGGGCACGCGCCATCTCCCGCCCGACCAGGCGGCCTACTTCGGCATCGTGCACTGCTCGGGCACGACCGACGCCGACCGGTTCCTCTTCTTCCAGAGCGACCGCCTGCGCACCGAGCATCGTCTGACGTCCGCGGCGACCGGCGCGGTGATCGTCGAGCGCGGCTTCTCGATGGTCTCGCTGGCCAGCGACGCCCCGGCGCGCTTCGGGCACTACATCTCGTTCTTCCAGTCCGACGAGGACGCCGACTACCTCAACATCGGTGAGGACAACTGCCCGAACGTCGCCAACCCCGACCAGCTCGACTCCGACGGCGACGGCATCGGCGACGTGTGCGAGGCGGACTTCCGCGACCGCGACGGCGACGGCGTCGCCGACCGGGTCGACAACTGCCCCGACGTCGCGAACCCCGACCAGGCCAATGCCGACGGCGACGCCCGGGGCGACGCGTGCGAAGGCGGCTCCAGCGGCACGCGGAGCTTCGTGGGCGGCGGCGGCAAGGTCGGCAGGACCGTCCACTTCAGCGTCGCGCTGCACGGCGACGGCGGCGTCCTGCACGGGAGCGGCCATCTCGCCGACGGGGCGACGGACGTGCGCCTGCTCGACCTCACGAGCCTCGGCGGCGACGGAGACGACGCGGTGGCGACGGGGCATGCGACGATCGACGGCGGCGCCCCGGTGACCTATCGGCTCGAGGTCGGCGATGCGGCGGACAGCTTCCGGCTCGTGGTCGGCGACCGGACGTGGGCGGGCACCCTCGCGAACGGGAACTTCGTCGTGAAGTAGGCGCATGCCCGTCCGACGTGTGTCCACGTAGGGACACAAGTGGTCAACGGGATTCCTCCACGGTCGAGAACACGGCCACTGGAATCAACGCCCGAGAAAGGCACCCCCGTCGCGAGGCGGGTCCGCAAAGTCACGGGACTCTCAGAGTCGGCCGGGCCACCGAAAGCGAAACGACACGGATTCATGGAGGAACCCCGTGGCCCGAATCGCATTTCTCGCAAAGAACCCCAAGCGTGCGCTTGGGTCGCTCGCCGTCCTCGTGGCGGCCACTGGTGTCGTCGTCGGCTCCGGCGCGAACTTCACCTCTTCGTCGGCGAACCCGACGAACAGCTTCGCCGCGGGCACGCTGACGATCCTGAACAGCAAGGAAGGCACCGCCGTCCTCAGCTCGACGGGCGCCATGAAGCCGGGCGGCACCGCTGAGGTCGGCACCGTCGACATCAGCAACACCGGCACGATCGCCGGCGACTTCACGCTGACCCGCAGCGCGATCACCAACAGCGACGCCGGCAACCCGATGTCGGCGAAGCTCAACCTGACCATCAAGGACTGCGGCGAGTGGCCCGCCCCGGCGACGCCCGAGCCCTGCGGCGACGGCGACGACGTGACGATCCAGACCGGCGGGACGATCTCGTCGATGGGGAGCGTCAGCCTCGGCACCTTCTCGGCCGCCGAGAAGCACCGCTACGAGTTCAGCGTCCAGCTCGACTCGTCGGCCACCGACGCCTACCAGGGCGACACGTCCTCGGTCACCTTCGACTGGAACGCGGTCCAGTCCTAGGACCACGGCACGCGGTTCCTCCATGTCCCGCTCCGTACGCCTGCACCGGGCCGCGCAAGTCGCGGCCCGGTCGGCGTTCTTCGCCCTCCTGCTCGCCGCCGGCGCGATGCTTGCGCTGCCGCTGGCGGGCTACCACCGGTACGTGATCACCGGCGGGTCGATGGGCGGGACGATCGAGAAGGGCTCGGTCATCTGGGCCGAGGAGGTCCCCGTCGCCGAGCTGGCCGAGGGCGACGTCATCACCTACCGCCCGCCCCCCGGCGCCGGACCCGAGGGCATGGTCACCCACCGGATCGTCTCGATCCAGGAGCAGGCCGGCCGCCGCGTCTACCGGACCAAGGGCGACGCCAACGCCTCCATCGACCCCTGGAAGTTCGAGCTCGAGGACACGACGCAGGCCCGCGTCGCCTTCCATCTTCCGTACCTCGGCTACGCGCTCTCCGCGGCGTCCGTGCGCACCAACCGGATGCTCGTCGTGGCGCTGATGGCGCTCTTGATCGTCGTCGCCACCTTCTCGAAGCTCTGGCGCGACGCCGGCGCCGCGGTGCAGGAGAGCGTGGCATGAGCGCGGGCATGCGCCGCACCCTCGTCGCGCTCTTCCTGGTCATCGCGTCGGCCACGGCGACGTCGGGCGCGACCTACACCGCCTCGAGCGGCAACAACCAGGCCTTCACGGCCGCCACCGACTTCGGCGTCCACGTCTCGATCGCCGCGACCACGCCCGCGAACCTGCGCGCCAACGCCGCGATCGACGTCGACGCCAGCGAGACCGCCGGCGGCACGATCACGCAGGTCGTCGTCGAGCGCTCGCCGGCCGGCACCAACACCTGGACGACGGCGTGCACCGACACGAACGGCGCGCCGTGGCAGAGCAGCTGGGACACGACGCCGGTGGCCAACGGGCTCTACGACCTGCGCGCCCGGGCCACGAACAACAACGGGTACTCGCGCACGTCCGACCCCGCGACCCGCCGCGTCGACAACGCCTCGCCGACGCTCACGATGGACGACACGGTCGCCACGTGGTTCAAGGGCACGCTCACGCTGCGCTCCAGCGACGCCGCCGACACCGGGGGCTCGGGGCTGGCGAGCGTGAAGTACGAGTACAAGCTGTCCTCGGCCGGCACGTGGAGCCCGGCGTGCACCGGCGCGGCGGCCGCGCCCTTCTCCTGCTCCTTCGACTCGAGCACCCTGAGCGAGGGCCAGAACTACGACTTCCGCGCCGTCGCCACGGACGGGGCCGGGAACACCACGAACTCCACGGCGCTCACCAACCGCAAGACGGACCGCACCAACCCGGGCGGCACGCTCACGACGCCCGCCGCCAACCTCTCGGGGACCGTCGCGGTGCTCTTCTCGGCGAGCGACGCGACGTCCGGCGTCGCGTCGGTGACGGTCCAGTACGCGCCGGCGGGCACCAGCAGCTGGAGCACCGCGTGCACCGACACGACGACGCCGTTCACGACGTGCGACTGGAACACGAACCTCGCCACGGACCAGCTGTACGACGTCCGCCTCGCGGTCACGGACATCGCCGGCAACGCGTTCAACACCGCCGCGGCCGCGAACCGCCGCGTGGACAACACGCTGCCGCTGGCGTCGCTGACGGTGCCCCCCGGGATCCTCTCCGGGAGCGGGGTCGGGCTGTCGGCCAACGCGACCGACGACTTCGGCTCGGGCGTCAAGGACGTGCTCTTCGAGCGCAGCCCGTCGGGGGCCAACACGTGGACCAGCGTCTGCGCGGCGGACCCGAGCAACCCGTACGGGTGCAACCTGGACACGACCACCCTCTCCGAGGCGATCTACGACTTCCGCGCGACGGCGACCGACAACGCCCTCAACCCCGGCTACTCGACGGTGGTGTCGCGTCGCGTCGACAACCTGGTCCCGAGCCCCGTGGACGTGCAGACGGCGAACGGCGGGGCGACGCAGGGCGTCATCGAGGCGGGCGACTCGATCACCTTCACCTACAGCGAGCCGCTCGACCCCTCCACGATCGTCGCCGGCTGGGACGGCAGCGGCCAGCAGAGCATCTTCGCCGCGTTCACCCACGCCGGCAGCGGCGACAAGGTCACCTTCTACGGCCAGAACCCGTACCCGGTCCTGCCGTTCGGGCCCACGCCGACGGTCGACCTCAAGGCCGACTTCGTCTCGAACGCCAATCCGAGCTACACCGCGAACCTGACGCGGAGCGGCAACTCCTTCACGGTGACGTTCGTGACGCCCAACGCCGCCGGGTTCAACACCTCGCCGGCGGCGGCCGCGAACATGGTCTGGACGCCGAGCGCGGCGGCCAAGGACTACGCGAACAAGGGCGTCAGCACGAGCCCCGCGACGAAGACCGAGACGAACTCGGGCGTCGCGGACCGCGACTTCTAGGGCGCCGTACGACACGCGTCCACGTCGGCGCGTCGTCGGTGTGGGTGAGGGGCCGAGCCGCCGACCTTCCGTCCGAGACATCGTCCAAGGGCAAACCCGTCGCGAGGCGGGGGCGCAAAGCCAGAGGTCTCGCCTTCGACGCGAGATGGCTCAGCCGCCGGGAGTGACACGCACGTCCCTCTCGTGAGATCCGCAAGGAGCGCTTCGCCATGCCCAGGACCAAGACCAAGAGCCTTCTCCGTTCCCTTCTCGCCATCGGCGCCGCCGGCGCCCTGGCCGGGTTCGGCACCTTCTCCGCGTTCTCCTCGAGCACCGAGAACCCGGGCAACCAGATCGACACCGGCACCGTCGCGCTGAGCGACAACGACTCCGGGACCGCGCTGTACGACGTCAGCGACGCCCGCGCCGGCACCACGGTCGACCGCTGCATCACGGTCACGTACGGCGGCGACGTCGACGCCGACGTGAAGCTGTACCTGCCCGACGCCGTCGGCGCGCTGGCGCAGTACGTCGACCTGACGGTCACGCCCGGCACCGACCCGACGCCGTCGTTCGGCGACTGCACCGGGTTCGTGGCCGACGGCGCCGCCCTCTTCACGGGCACGCTGCAGGGCTTCCGCACCGCCCACAACAGCTGGGCCAACGGCCTGGTCGACAACCCCGGCAGCACCACGAAGTGGGGTCAGGGCAACTCGGTCACGTACCGCTTCCAGCTGACGGTGCAGGACGACAACAACGCCCAGGGCAAGGCCACCGGGACGCACCGTCTCATGTGGGAGGCCCGCAACCAGTAGGGCGACGGGAGCGCGCGCTCGTGTCTCTCTCGCCGGTCATGGCGATGCGGGCCGCAGGCCTGCTCGCCGGGATGTGCCTGGTCGCGCTCCTCGCGCTCCAGACCTGGCGCGTCCCGGCGTCGCCGCGCGCGGCGGGCGTCGAGGCCGACCTCAGGGCCGTCCCGAGCGGCGAGGTCGGCGTCTCGCCCGCCGGAGCGGTGCTCGGTCGCGGCGCGGTCATGACGCCGGGCGGGCCGCCCGTGCGCGGCCGCGTCAGGCTGAGCAACCGTACGGCGGGCGCGCTCGCGGCGCGGCCGCTCGTGGCCGGCGGGGACCGTGCGCTCGACCGCGTCGTCGAGATCGAGCTGACCGTGGCGGGACGGGTGGTGTTCCGCGGGCCGCTGGGCGGCCTGCGCGACGGTGTCTCAACCACCTCCGTCCCACTGCCGCGGGCGGGCTCGGCCACGGTCGTGGTCAGCGCCCGGGTGCCGGCGGCGGCCGCCGACGAGGCGGTCGGCCGGGCCGGCCGCTGGACGCTCACGTTCTCCTCCTCCTCGGAGACCCGGTGATCCGCCGCTTCGCCATCTGGTTCGCGGTCGGCGTCGTCGTCGGCCTCGTCGCGCTGGTCACCGTGCCGCGCGCGGTGGGCGTCACGCCGTTCACCGTGCTCACCGGGTCCATGCAGCCCGCCTTCGATCCCGGCGACGTCGTGCTGAGCGAGCGCCGCGCGCCGCTCGACGTCCGCCCCGGCGACGTCGTCACCTTCCACGACCCGTCGCGCGGCGGCGAGCTCGTCACCCACCGGGTCGAGAGCCTGCGCCGCCACGACGCGATGGTCGCGTTCGTCACGAAGGGCGACGCGAACGACGTGGCCGAGCGCTGGAGCGTGCCCGTCGACGGGACGATCGGCCGCGCGGTGCTGCGCGTGCCGGACGTCGGCCACGTGCTCCAGTGGGCCGGCACCCGCGAGGGGAAGATCGGGCTGATCGCCGTGCCCGCGTTCCTGCTCGTGCTGATGGAGCTCGTCGGCCTGGCCGGGGTCTGGCGCCGGCCGGCCGCGGAGGGCGCGGCGTGACCAGCCGGGTCCTCGTCCTCGTCGCGACCGCGCTGGCCGCGTTCGTCTCGCTGACGCTGGGCGGGGAGCCGCGCGGGCCGATCCTGCGCGCGACGGCCGGCGGGGCGCTCCAGCTGGAGAGCTCGCGCGACGGGGCGGCGGTGCTGAGCGCGTCTCGGCTGCGCCCGGGCGACTCCGCCGAGGGGACGCTCGAGCTGAAGAACCTCGCTCCGGGGCCGCAGAAGCTGACGCTCTCCACGGGCGACCTGCGCGACGTCCCCGGGCCGGGCGGCGGGCTGCTGTCCGGCTGGGCCGACCTGCGCGTCGAGCGCGACTCCGACGTCGTCTTCGAGGGCAAGCTCGCCGACCTGGTGTCACTGGACCTCGGGGAGCTGCCCGCGGGCTCGACCACGCCGTTCCGCTTCGTCGTGACGCTGCCCGAGCAGGGGCCGGCGATCGACGACGCCTACGCGGGCGGCTCGGTCGAGGTCGCCTGGTCGTGGCGCGGGGACACCGACGCCGGGCCCGATCCCGAGCCTCCGCCGCCCGTGAAGCCTCCGAAGCCCTCTCCGCCGTCCGATCCGCCGGCGCCCGTCCTGCCTCCGCCGGCCGACGTCGCCCCGAGCGGGCGCGGTGACGGCCCGCCGCTCTCGCTCGACGACCTCGAGGGGCCGGCGGCGACGGGCGCGCCCAAGGTCCGGCTGTGGGTCGGCGGCCGCCGGTCGCAGCGCCTCGGCTCCGGCCTCGGGCTGTCGGCCGTCTGCCGGCCGGGCTGCTCGCTGCGCGCGGCGGCCAAGGTCCGGGTCGGGGCGCGCTGGCGCGCGCTCGGGCGCCGGACGCTCGGCACGATCGCCTCGGGCTCGCAGCCCACGTCGCTGCGGTTCCGCCTCTCGGCGCTCCAGCAGCGCTCCCTGCGCGCCACGATGCGCCGCCGGGGCGCGCTGAAGCTCCGGATCGCGGTCACGGCGAGCGCTGATGGTCACGCCGCGGTCACGAAGCTCCGCACTTTGCGGATTCGACCCTGATCGAACATCCGTTCGCCCCCCTACACTCGGTAGGGCATGCGACAGGACTCGATCGTCGTCTCCGGCGCCCGTGAGCACAACCTCAAGGACGTCGACCTGGTGCTCCCGCGCGACGCGCTCGTCGTGCTCACCGGCCTGTCCGGGTCCGGGAAGTCCTCGCTGGCCTTCGACACGATCTACGCGGAGGGGCAGCGGCGCTACGTCGAGTCGCTGAGCGCGTACGCGCGGCAGTTCCTCGGCCAGATGGACAAGCCGGACGTCGACTCGATCGAGGGCCTGTCGCCGGCCATCTCGATCGATCAGAAGACGACGTCGCGCAACCCGCGCTCGACGGTCGGCACCGTCACCGAGATCTACGACTACCTCCGCCTGCTCTGGGCGCGCATCGGCACGCCCCACTGCCCGGAGTGCGGCGAGCACATCCAGGGCCAGTCGGCCGAGCAGATCATCGACCAGGTCATGGAGCTGCCGGAGGGCACGCGGTTCATGGTGCTCGCGCCGGTGGTCCGCGGCCGCAAGGGCGAGTACGGGAAGCTGCTCGAGGAGCTGCGGCAGGAGGGCTACGCGCGCGTCAAGGTCGACGGCGAGCTGCGGATGCTCGAGGAGAAGATCGACCTCGACAAGAAGTTCAAGCACGACATCGCGGTCGTGGTCGACCGGCTCGTCATGCGGCCGGAGGTGCGCAAGCGCCTGGCCGACTCCGTCGAGACCGCGGTCGGGCTGGCGGCGGGGATCGTCGAGGTCGAGGTCGTGGGCGACGAGTCGTCGGCCTCGGTGCGGACGTTCTCCGAGAAGTTCGCCTGCCTGTCGTGCGGCACCTCGATGCCGGAGCTCGAGCCGCGGATCTTCTCCTTCAACTCGCCGCACGGCGCGTGCGAGCGCTGCACCGGCCTCGGCTCGCAGATGGAGATCGACCCCGACCTGGTCGTGCCCGACCCGTCGCTGTCGATCGGCGAGGGCGCGCTGGCGCCGTGGGCGACGTCCTCCTCGGCCTACTACGAGCAGATCACCCAGGCGATCGCCGACAAGTACAACGTCGACCTCGAGCTGCCGTGGGACGACCTCGACGACGACGCGAAGGACCTCTTCCTCTTCGGCACCAACGGCGACCGCATCCACGTCACCTACCGCAACCGGTACGGGCGGCGGCGGTCGTACGCGACGCAGTTCGAGGGCATCGTCCCGAACCTCGAGCGGCGGTATCGCGAGACGGAGTCCGATCTCCAGCGCGAGAAGATCGAGGAGTTCATGTCGATGGTCCCGTGCCCGGCGTGCAAGGGCGCGCGCCTGCGGCCGGAGTCGCGCGCGGTCCGCGTCGGCGGGCTGGGGATCCACGAGTTCTGCGGGCTGTCGGTGCGCCGGGCGCGTTCGTGGCTCGACGAGGTCGAGCTGACCGAGCAGCAGCGGCGGATCGCCCGGCTCATCCTGCGCGAGATCGAGGAGCGGATGCGCTTCCTCGACGACGTCGGGATCGGCTACCTGTCGATGGACCGCGCGGCGGCGACGCTGTCGGGCGGCGAGGCGCAGCGGATCCGGCTGGCGACGCAGATCGGGTCGGCGCTCGTCGGCGTGCTCTACGTGCTCGACGAGCCGTCGATCGGGCTGCACCAGCGCGACAACTCGAAGCTGATCGCGACGCTCGAGCGGCTGCGCGACCTCGGCAACACGGTGCTCGTAGTCGAGCACGACGAGCAGACGATGCTCGCCGCCGACCACCTGGTCGACCTCGGGCCGGGTGCCGGCGAGCACGGCGGGCGCGTCATCGCGGCGGGGACGGCCGAGGAAGTCATGCAGGTCCCCGAGTCGCTGACCGGCCAGTTCCTGTCGGGGTCGAAGGTGATCCCGGTGCCGGAGGAGCGGCGGCGGCCGAACGGCTACGTCGAGATCCTCGGGGCGACGCAGCACAACCTCAAGAAGGTCAACGTCCAGGTCCCGCTCGGGGTGATGACGTGCGTGACCGGCGTGTCGGGCTCCGGCAAGTCGACGCTGGTCAACGAGGTGCTCTACAAGTCGCTCGCCAACCGCCTGCACCGGGCGCGGCAGCGGCCGGGCGCGCACCGCGGCGTCCGCGGCCTCGACCAGCTCGACAAGATCATCCAGGTCGACCAGTCGCCGATCGGCCGCACACCGCGGTCGAATCCCGCGACGTACACCGGCCTCTTCGACGTCATCCGCGACCTGTTCTCCAAGACGCAGGAGGCGCGGGCGCGCGGCTACAAGCCGGGGCGGTTCTCGTTCAACGTCAAGGGCGGGCGCTGCGAGGTCTGCCGCGGCGACGGCCAGATCAAGATCGAGATGCACTTCCTGCCGGACATCTACGTCCCGTGCGAGCAGTGCCATGGCAAGCGCTACAACCGCGAGACGCTCCAGGTGCGGTTCAAGGGCAAGACGATCGCCGACGTGCTCGACATGCCGGTCGAGGAGGCGCTCGAGTTCTTCGAGCACATCCCGAAGATCCGGCGGCGGCTCGTGACCCTGAACGACGTCGGGCTCGGGTACATCCGGCTCGGGCAGCCGGCGACGACGCTGTCCGGCGGCGAGGCCCAGCGCGTCAAGCTCGCGACCGAGCTCTCGAAGGTCGCCACCGGCACGACGCTCTACATCCTCGACGAGCCGACGACGGGCCTGCACTTCGCCGACGTCGAGCGGCTGCTCGACGTGCTCCACCGGCTGACCGACCAGGGCAACAGCGTCGTCGTCATCGAGCACAACCTCGACGTGATCAAGACCGCGGACCGGCTCATCGACATGGGGCCGGAGGGCGGCGACGAGGGCGGCACGGTCGTCGCGACCGGCACGCCTGAGGAGGTCGCCGCGGTCCCCGGCTCGCACACCGGCCGGTTCCTCTCCGAGCTCGTGACCCCCGCGGCCCCGACGGTCCGCCGCGGCCGCGCGAAGCGCAAGGACGGCGGCGGAGGCACCAAGCCCCGCCGCAAGTCGCCCGTCCCCGCCTGACCGCGCGCCCGGGCGGCCGTCCGGCCTCCGATGCTTGCCGCGGCGCTCCCCTTCGACGGGTGCGGCGGCGGCCGCCCACCCGCCCGGCCACGCGCCGCTGAGCCCCGGCCGTGTCGGCAGGGCGGCGGGCCGACCATCCCACCCTTCAGACGGACATCGGACTCCGTCCTCAGGTCCAGGGAGCGTCTGGTCGGGCGGGGGTCGGCCCGCCGCCCCGTCGGCGTGGCTGGTGGCCGGGCCTCCCGGCGCCGTCGCGCGGCTACATTCGCCGGGTGCGCCGCCTGTCGCCCGTCGCGCTCGTCGCCGTCCTCGCGCTCGGGTGCGGGGCGCAGGAGCGCGGCGAGTCCCGGACCGGCGCGCCGACCGGGTCCGCCACCTCCACCGGGAGGGCGCCCGCGGACCCGGCGCCGGCGCCGGTCGTGCGAGTGGGGGCGGAGGAGCTCGACTCGCCCGCGGGGCGGCGGCTGCGCGGGCTGCGGGTCGGCTTGATCGCCAACGCGGCGTCGGTGACGGAGGACGGGCGGCCCTCCGTGCGGGCGCTGCGCGACCACGGGGTCAAGGTCGTGCGGCTGTTCGCGCCGGAGCACGGCTTCCGCGGCCGCGGGGCCGCCGGGGCCCTCCAGGGCGACAGCCGCGCGTTCGGGGTGCCCGTCGTGAGCCTCTATGGCGCGAACAAGGCGCCGACCGCGCGCGACCTCCGCGGGCTCGACGCGCTCGTCTACGACCTCCAGGACGTCGGCGTCCGGTTCTACACCTACGTCTCGACGGAGATCCTCGCCCTGCGCGCGGCGGCCCGCGCCGGGGTGCCCTTCGTCGTCCTCGACCGCCCGAACCCGCTCGGCGGCGAGCTCGTCGCCGGGCCGGTCCGCCGCGGGCCGGAGACGTTCGTCGCCACCGCTCCCGGCCCGCTGGTCTACGGCCTGACGAGCGGCGAGATGGCGCGGTACGTCAACGCGCGCATGCGCCCGCGGGCGCGGCTCAGCGTGGTGCGGATGAGCGGCTGGCGCCGCGACATGACCTGGCCGCAGACCGGCCGCCGCTGGACGCCGCCGTCGCCCGGCCTGCGCACCCCGCAGGCCGCGCTCGCCTATCCCGGCACGGCGCTGTTCGAGGGCACGAGCGCGTCGGTGGGCGGCGGCACGCCGCGCTCGTACCAGATGCTCTGCGCCCCCTGGCTGAGCGGGCGCGACCTCGCGGCGCGGGCGTCGAGGCTGGGGATCCCGGCCACGCCGATCACCGTCGTCCCGCGCCCGGTGCCCAGCGCCCGCGACCCGAAGTTCCGCGGGCGGCGCTGCCGCGGCGCGCTGCTGCACCCGCGCGCGGACGAGGCCGTCGACGGCTACCGGGCGGGCCTGGGGCTGCTGCTGCACGTGCGCCGGGCCAGGCCGTTCCGCTGGTTGGAAGGCGGGGCGATCGCCGACGCCGTCATCGGCACGCCGCTCTTGCGCCGCCGGGTCGACGCCGGCTGGTCGCTCGACCAGATCCTCGCCGCCGAGGCGCCGGCCATCAGAGCGTGGCGGACACGCCGCGCGCCGTACCTCCTCTACTGACGCCCCGTCTCAGAGGCGATAGCGGAGGTCCGTCAGCTCTCCCTGAAGGCGGATCGCGTCGATGCCCGGCGCGTCGTGGAGGCGGACTCCGTCGCCGAGGAGGACGGGGGCGACGTGGATGACGATCTCGTCGAGCAGGCCGGACTCGATGACCTGGCGGGCCGTGTTGGCACCGAAGATCCCGACCGCCTTGCCGCCTGCGGCCTCGCGGGCGCCGGCGACCGCCGCCTCGACGCCTTCGTGGACGAACGTGATCCCGGGGTCGGCGTCGTCGGGCGGCGGCCGGTGCGTGACGACGAAGACGGGGCCGTCCCAGTCGCCGCCGTAGATCCCGTGCCGGCCGTCCCAGCGCTCGGCGGCGAGGTCGTGCCAGCGCCGGCCGGCGACGATCGCGCCGGTCCGCTGCCGGACCTCGTCGGCGACCGCGTTCGTCTCGGGGAACTCGCCGTGGATCCAGGTCATGTCGTCGTCGGGGCCGGCGATGAAGCCGTCGAGGGACATCGTGGTGTGCCAGATCACTTCGCTCATGCAAGAGAGACGACGTGCGCGGCGTGGGATCATCGGTGGATGGAGCTGCTCGAGCGGATCGGGGTCGAGCATCCGGTCGTGCAGGCCGGGATGGGCGGCGGGATCGCGGGGGCCGACCTCGCGGGCGCCGTCTCGGCGGCGGGCGGGCTGGGGACGGTCGGGCTGCTGGGGCCCGGGGCCCTGCGCGACGAGCTCCGCAGGGCGGGGGAGATCGCGGGCGGCCGGCCCGTCGCGGCGAACCTGCTCGTGCCGTTCACGCGCCGCGCGCACGTCGAGGCGTGCGCCGAGGGCGGGGCGGCCGTCGTGGTGCTGTTCTTCGGGTTCGACCGCAGGCTCGTCGAGGGGCTGCGCGAGCGCGGGATGCTCGTCGTGCATCAGGTCGGGACGGTTGACGGCGTGAAGCGGGCCCTGGACGAGGGCGCGGACGGGGTCATCGCGCAGGGCGTCGAGGCCGGCGGGCACCTGCACGGCACCGAGCGGCTGGAGAGCTTCCTTCCCCGCGCGCTGGCGGCGGCGGGCGGGCGGCCGGTGCTGGCGGCGGGTGGCATCGCGCGGCGGGCGGACGTCGAGCGCGTCCTGGCCGCGGGCGCCGCCGCGGCGGTCGCCGGCTCGCGCTTCTTGCTGACCGACGAGTCGCGGGCCCACCCCGAGTACAAGCGCCGCGCGCTGGGCGCGACGCGGACGATCGACACGAAGCTCTTCGGCTTCGGCTGGCCCGACCGCCACCGCGTCCTGCCCAACGCCGCCACCGAGCGCTGGGAGCGGCACGCCCGGCTGACCGGCGCGCTGACGGCGCCGACGCGCGCGCTCGGCCGCGTGCTGCCGGTGGCGGGGGCGATGAAGATGATGTCCCTCCAGGCCGCCTGGCTGCCGCTCTTCGGCCCGGCGGCGCCGCTCGAGGGGATGCCCGACCGGTTGATCGAGGTGACGCCGCTGTACGCCGGGGAGTCGGTGCGGGCGATCCGCGCGGTGGTGCCGGCCGCGGAGGCGACGCGCGAGCTCGCGGGCGCCGCTCCCCGACGACGAGCGGCGCCCGGGGGCGCCGCTCGCGGTCGGATGTGAGGTCTACGCGCGCCGCCTCGCAGCGGCGCGCCTGTTCTTCTTCGCCTTCTTGCACACGCGGACCTTCCGCGTCTTGCCGCGGACCTTCTTCTTCACGGTCCGGCAGCGCTTCTTGGCGGCCGCCTTCTTGGCCGCCGGCGTGGCCGTGGGGAGGGGCGCGCCGGACGGGATCGCCGGGCCGCCGGAGGGCGCGGTGGGCCCGTCGAGGGAGGGCGAGCTCACGCCGCTGGGCGTCCAGGCGCCGCCGCTGACGCCACCGGTGGAGGGGGTGCCGCCGGCGCCCGAGCCGTCGCCCGACCCGGCGCCGTCGCCCGACCCGGCGCCGTCGCCCGACCCGTCGCCGTCGCCGCCGCCCTGCGTCGGCTCCGCGCCGATCCGGAACGTCTTGGTCTTCGTCGACGAGTTGTCCGCCGCGTCGGTCAGGCGGACGGTGAACGTGTGCTCGCCGTCGGGAAGCTGGTCGGCGAGGACCGTCGTGCCGCACGCGAACTCGTCGCCGGCGTCGAAGCGGCAGGCGAGGGCGCCGTCGGCGGCGTCGTACTTCAGGCGCTTCAGCTCGGCGTCCCAGAAGATGTCGCCGATGACCGGCGGCGTGCCGTCGATGGTGGCCGTCCTCTGGAGCTCGACGACGTTGCCGGCCCGGTCGGCGATCCGGACGGTGAAGGTGTGCTCGCCGTCCGCGAACGCCTGCGCGGGGGTCCACGACCCGTCGCACTGGCCCAGCTCCGCGATCCCCTTCGGCGTGAGCACGGAGCAGGTCGCCGTGAGCTCCGTGTCGGCGTCGGACGCCGTCCACGACCACGTCGGCGTGCGGTCGTTGGTCAGGCCGCTCGTGCCGGTCAGCGTGCCCGTCGGCTTGACGGTGTCCTTCCACCACGAGCGGTAGACCTGCGTGCTCGTGTTGCCGGCGTGGTCGACGGCCTGGATGGACACGGCGTGCAGGCCGTCGGCAAGGCCCGCCGGCCACGTGAACGTCGGGCCGCACGTCGACCAGGACGTCTCGCCGTCGGCCATGCACTGGAACTCCTTGACGTCGGACGACGTGCTGCTGATCGCGAGCGGCGGCGCCTGCTTGAGGCGCGGCTGCTCGGGCGAGCCGTCGACGGTCAGCTGCGGCTTGTCGGTGTCGACGGTGAAGGTGAAGGCCGCCGGCGACGCGTCGCACTTCGTCGCGGTGGAGTAGTCCTTGCACGCGGCGACCTTGAAGGTGTGGGTGCCGTCGGCGAGCTTGTCGACGGTCGTGGAGGCCGAGTTCAGGTCGCCCGCGCTCGTCCCGCAGTCCCAGGCGCTCGTCATCGCGCCCGTGGTCACCGAGCAGCGGAACCGCGTCCCGCTCAGGTCGGACCGGTAGATGAAGGACGGGGTGCTGTCCCACGTCAGCTCGTTGACCGTGCCGGTCAGGGTGGTGGCGGGCGTGACGAGCGTGCTGCCGCTGCCGCCACCGCTGCCCGGCGGCGGCTCGCAGTCCTCGCACATCTCGGCGGAGGCGGGAGCAGCGACGGCGAGGGCGGCGAAGAGCGCCGCGGGGGCGGCGACGCGGCGGAGGAGCATGGCGATCTCGGGCATGGACAGGACACTGATGCGACCCGATCGAGAGCAAATCGGGGATCCCCCCGAACTTCCCATGGTGGGGTCCGGGGGGATCCGGGGCCTACGCGCGCCGCTTGGCGGCGGGGCGCTTGCGCTTCTTGGCCTTCTTGCAGACGCGCACCTTGCGCGACTTGCCGCGGACCTTCTTCTTCACCGTGCGGCAGCGCTTCTTGGCGGCGGCCTTCTTCGCCGCCGGCGTGGCGGTGGGGAGGGGCGCGCCGGAGGGGATCGCGGGGGCGCCGGCGGGCGCGGTGGGCCCG
>DASVRH010000072.1:0-6700 GCA_036388715.1 Solirubrobacteraceae bacterium
CTGCCGCGACCCGTTGAGGAGGACGATCGGCTTGCCCGCCATGCGCGGGCCGCCCATGCTCGCCCAGCCCGACCAGCCGTTGCTCGGCGCGGTCTGCCAGATGTGCCAGAGGATGCTGTCGGTGCCGAGCCCGAAGACCTCGAGGCGACCGTCGGGGTTGCGCCCCACGGCGGGCGGCGTGATGAGGATGCCGCCCATCGGCGACCAGTTGGCCGGCGGCGCCACCACGATGTCGACCGACTCGCGGGTGCCGGGCGCCATCGGCGGCAGGCTGCGCGTGACCCAGTCGGCCTCCGGCCGGCGCTGGAGGCGGGCGCGGGCGGTGAACCGCTGCGCCCCCTGCGCGCCGCGGAACCGGTGGCCCTGGTTGAGCGCGCGCGTCCCGCCGCGTGCCGGGAGGTCGAAGGCGGCGCCCTCGCCCCCGGGGTCGACGTTCTCGCTCGGGTTGGCCAGCGGTCGCCCGTCGACCCACAGCCGCACCGGCGGCTTGCTCGAGAAGCCGGCGTTGCGCGCGGTGAAGCTGAACGAGGCCGTGTCGTCGATGCGCACCGGCCCGGCCGTGGACGCGCTGATCCCGGCCGAGATCCCGATCGCGGCCGGCGGCTGGCGGTCGCCGACGTCGACGCAGAAGAACCCGCGGATCGGCCCCTGGGCGGGGTGGAAGCCGGTGGCGTAGCCGCTGTGGGTGGCGCGCAGCGCCGAGCCGGTGAAGTCGACGTCGAGCCGGATCTCCTGGTCGGGCTTGTTGTTGTCGTAGAGCCAGAGGCAGGCGCGGCCGCCGCCGAAGTCCTCGTAGCCGTAGGCGAGCACCTGGTGGTTGTTGGTCGGGATCCAGGTCTCGCCCACGAGGCCGACGACGACGGGTTGCCCGTGGTTGATGCGGTCGCGGATGCGCGCGTACTCGTCCTGCGACCACTCCTTCAGGCGCGGGGCGCCGCCGCTGAACGGCCACGACTCCGGCACCACCTTGAGCATCAGCTCCCAGCCGACGAAGGCCCCGGCGCTCACCCCGAGCGTGGCCATGAGCCGCTCCCAGATGTAGGCGCGCAGCTGCTCGGACTCCGGCGTCCCGCCCGCCACGACGCGCTGCGGCTGGTTGCCCGACCCGCTCCCCCGCGGCACCACCCAGCGCCGCTGGATGTAGTCGCGCGACGCGGCGGCCATGCCGCCGCACAGGCCGTAGACCTGGTCGGGCAGCGAGTTGGCGAGCGCGACGTTCAGCGCGATGAGCCCGCCGAGGCCGATCGGCCCGAGGGCGATCGCGGCGGGCAGCGCGGCGGCGTTGATCGCGCCCACGAGCACGGCCCGCTCCGTGGGGTCGAACGTCCAGCTGTTGGAGAACGCGAACCCGTCCGGGTCCGGTCGGAACTCGATCTTCGGCATCCCAGCCCCCGTTGTGATCGACGATCAGGAGCCTAACCACATGTCGAGTTATTAATCAAGAGACACAATGCGCTTCGAGAACGAGGAGCGCCAGTCTCGCCTCGCCCGTGCGTTGGAGGAGGTGATGCGCCCTGTCGTGCTCGCCCTCATCGCCGTCCTCGTGCTCGCCGCGCCCGCCGCGGCGGACGTCCCGGCCGGCCGGTCGCTGCTCGTCGTCGGGCAGTCCGGCGTCGACAAGGCCGACGCGGTCGAGCGCGCTACTGGGGTCAGGCCCGCCGGGGCCATGTGGTACGCGGGCGTCTACGAGGACGAGGCCGCGGTCGACGGCGTGCTCGACGAGATCGGCGCGGCCGTCGGGTCGCACAAGGGGCTCGTCGTGAACCTCGGCCTGAGCTTCGGGTCGGCCTCGACGCCGTCGCCGCCCTACACGCCGGCGGTCGCGGCGGGCGCGTACGACGCCACGCTGCGGCGGATGGCCGAGCGCCTCGCCGCCCTGCCGACCACCGTCTACGTCCGGCCCGGCTACGAGTTCGACCTCCTCGGCGGGCAGTACGGCCCGCCCGAGGTCTACAAGGCCGCCTACCGGCGCGTCGTCGACGTCTTCCGCGCGGCCGGGGCGGAGAACGTGCGCTTCGTCTGGCACTCGGCCGGCGCCTTCTGGCGCGCGGCGGATCCCTCGCTGTTCGCGACGCAGAGCGGCGCGGTCGCCGTCGCGGCACGCGAGGCGCCCGCCCTCCCGATCTCCGCCTTCTATCCCGGCGACGGCTACGTCGACGCCTTCGGCATCTCCTACTGGCAGGACAGCTGCTGCTTCGGGCGCTCGTCGCAGCAGGCCCGTGACGAGTACGAGCACCACACGCGGCGCATCCTCGGCGAGGCGCGGGCCATGGGCCTGCCGCTGCACATCTCCGAGTCGACCCCGGCGTACGTCGGCGCGGACAGCGGCGCCGAGAGCGTCGCGTGGCTCGACCGCACCTTCGACCTCGTCGAGGACTTCGACATCCGCATGCTCTCGCTGATCTCGATCGACTGGCAGGAGGGCGGGTTCTTCGCGGCGCCGTTCTGGAACGGCTACTGGCCCGACGCGCGCATCCACCGCTACCCCGACACGCGGGCGCGGTTCGTCGCCGAGATGAACCGGCGCCGCTGGGTGCAGCGTTCGAAGAAGATCACCGCATGGCAATCCAAGGATCAGCGAGCACGGTCATCGACGCCCCGATCGACGAGGTCTACGCGGTCGCGGCGGACATCGAGAACTCGCCGCGCTGGCAGCCCGAGATAAAGCGCGCGGAGGCCGTCGAGCGCGACGGCGACGAGCAGCGCCTCGTCGAGATGGAGACCGACGCGAAGGTCCGCACGCTGAAGTCGACGCTGCGCTTCACCTACGACGCGCCCAACGGCCTGAGCTGGGTCCAGGAGGAGGGCGACCTCAAGTCCGTCGAGGGGTCGTGGTCCTTCGAGGAGGCCGGCGAGGGGCAGACGAAGGCCACCTACGAGATGACCGTCGACCTCGGGCGGATGCTCGGCATGGTCATCCGCGGGCCGCTCGTCGGCGTCCTGCGCGGCCAGCTCGTCGAGTCGATGCCCGACAAGCTGAAGAAGGACGTCGAGGGCTAGCGACCCGGCGGGTCGACCGCGTCGACGAACAGGTCGACCTGGGGCTCCGAGCCCTCCACGTAGGCGTAGCGGGCGAGGTCGGTGACGCCCTCCTCGGCGAGGACGTCCTCGCACAGCAGCGCGCGGCCGGTGTACTCGCGGCTCGGCTTCGTGATGACGGCGTAGGCGGCGTCCGCGTAGAGCTCCGGCCGGCGCGAGCGCTGCATCGCCTCGTCGCCGCCGAGCAGGTTCTGCACCGCCGCGGTGGCGATCAGCGTGCGCGGCCAGAGCGTGTTCGAGGCGACGCCGGCCTCCTTGAGCTCCTGCGCGAAGCCCAGCGCGCACAGCGTCATGCCGTACTTGGCGATCGTGTAGCCGACGTGCGGGGCCAGCCAGCGCGGCTCGAGGCTGATCGGGGGCGAGAGCGTGAGGATGTGCGGGTTGGACCCCTCGCGCAGGTGCGGCGCGCACGCGCGGCTGACGGCGAACGTCCCGCGCACGTTGATGTCCTGCATGAGGTCGTAGCGCTTCATCTCGAGCTGCTCGGGCGGCGCGAGGTTGATCGCGCTCGCGTTGTTGACGCAGACGTCGATCGCGCCGAAGCGCTCGACCGCCTGGGCGACCGCGGCCTCGACCTGACCGTCGTCGCGGATGTCGCCCACGATGGGCAGCGCCTTCCCGCCCGCCTCCTCGATCTGCTCGGCGGCCGTGTGGACCGTCCCCTCGAGCTTGGGATGCGGCTGGTCCGTCTTGGCGATGAGGGCGACGTTGGCGCCGTCGCGCGCGGCGCGCAGGGCGATCGCGAGGCCGATGCCGCGGCTCGCGCCCGAGATGAAGAGGGTCTTGTCCTTCAGAGGCGGGGTCATGGCCGCGACGGTGTCACATCTCGGCCGCGTCGCGCGTTCTCTGTCTGCATGTGGAAGAAAGCTCTCGGGGGCGCCGTGGCGCTCTCTCTGATCGCAGCCGCCCCCGCCTCGGCGGGGACGTACCCGCTCGTCGCCGTCGGCGACGCCGCGAACGGACCGCTCACCAAGTGCACGGTCACGGTCACGAAGACCGACTACGCGTTCTCGACCTACTACAAGTTCAGCGGCAAGACCGTGTGCGACGTGCCGCTCCAGCAGAGCGGCCAGGCGTTCTTCGCCGACACGGCCGGCCCGCTGTGCTCCGCCTTCACGACGACGTGCGAGAGCGGCGGCGGCTGGGAGGGCGAGCCCAACCCCGGCTCCGTCACCTACCGCGTGAGGCTCCGCGCGCCCGAGGGCCAGGGCTGGGTGACCTCGCTGCCGCACTGCAACGGCGTCGGCACGGACAACCTCACCTGCGAGTTCACCGCCGACAACGTCCTGACGGTCAGCACCTAGCTGGGAGGGCGTGCCCGCGTCTACCCTTCGCGGGCACGCCCCGATAGCTCAGATGGATAGAGCGACTCCCTCCTAAGGAGTAGGCCCCTGGTTCGAATCCAGGTCGGGGCGCTCAGCCGCGTCGGCGACCGAAGCGGCCCTTGCGCTTCTTCGTCGCGCACGGCCGGTAGACCCGGCGGCCGCGCAGCACGCGCCCGTCGGCGAGCGTGATCCGGATCGTCACCACCGCGCGACCCTTCGGGAAGCCGCGCAGGTCGACCGGTGCCGTCAGCCGCGCGCCACGCACGACCTTGACGCGCTTGCCGTTGACCAGCACGCGCGCCTCGACCACCGAGACGCCCTCCGGCGGGCGGCGCAGCCGGATGCGGAAGTTGCGCCGGCTGCCGCACGGCCGCTTGGCCGCCGCCGGCAGCGTGGCGATCTGGCGCGCGGTCACCGGCACTGTCGGCGTCGGCGGCACCGGCTGGGGCGCGGGAGGGGGTGGGAGCGTGTCCGGCGGAGCGGACGTTGGCGGCGTGGTCGGCGGCGGAGTCGTGTCCCCGCCGCCGCTGTCCCCGTCGCCGCCGTCGTCGGGCGGCTCGACGCCGAACGGGTTGGCCAGGCCCTCGTCACGGGTGAGGAGCTTGAAGAAGTCGTCGTCGAAGTCGTCGTCGATGTCCACGGTCAGCGCGAGGTCGTCGCGGGGGTCGGCGTCGAGGTCGCCCACGTTGCCCTGCATCGCGTACGCCTGCTCCGGGAAGGCCAGCTCGTACCCGAGCGAGAACTGGCGCGAGCCGCGGTTCACGAAGATCCGGGTCGGCTCGCCGATCGCGACGATGTCGAGCGCGCTGCCGGCGGTCATGTTGCCGAGCTGCACCTCGTTGTAGAAGCCGTCGCTGACGTCCAGCGACGTCGGGAAGGTGCCGGTTCCCGCGCCGTCGGCCCACCTGACGGTCGCGTCGCTGTCGACCACCAGGTCGTCGAAACCGTCGCCGTCGAGGTCGCCCGCGACGAGGTCGCTGAAGAGGCCGACCGGCCCGGTGCTCACCCGCTCGCCCTCGACGAAGCCGGCGCCGGCCGCGCCGGTCATGACCTGGACGCCGGCCGCGTTGGTCGACGGCGTGACGACGCGGTAGGCGAGGTCAGGGTCGTTGTCGTTGTTGAACCGCCCCGTGACGACCTCGCCGGCGTACTCGTCGACCGGTCCCTCGGCGCCGATCGTGAACGTCGGCGTGGCGGCGCCGTTGTTCACGAGGGTGCGCATCTGGCCGGGCGTCGGGCTCGACGACGCAACGTCCCGCACCGCGAACGCGATGTCGCGATCGAGGTCCTGGTCGAAGTCGGCGATCGCGAGCCCGTAGCAGAGGTCGTACGCCTCGCCGCCCGTGTCGATGGGCACGCCCGCGCCGGCCGTGAACCCCCGGGCGCCGTCGTTCTTGTAGTACGGCACGACCTGCTTGTCGCAGATCGCGAAGTCGAGGTCGGCGTCGGGATCGAGGCGGCCCACGGCGATGTGGGCGGAGCCCTGGGGCGCGGGGAGCTCCGTGGTCTGCGCGACACCCCCGCCGGCGGCCCCCCAGAAGATCCTGATCGGATCCTGGCCGACGAAGTCGCCGATCGCGACGTCGCCGTGGCCGTCGGCGTCGAAGTCCGCGACCACGTTGTCCCGGGGCAGGGAGTCGAGCGCGAACGGCGATCCCGAGCCGATGGCGAACGACAGGTCGTCGGCCTGCGCCCACGAAGGCAGGGCGAGGGAGATGAGCAGCGCGGTCGCCGCGGCGGTCCGTGCCAGCAGCGGGCGCACGGCGCGACAGTACGGGCGCGTCGCCCCGGAAGTCAATGGGTCACGTCGGGCGTGAGGAGCGACGGGACCTCGTAGCGGTAGTCCGGCCAGATCCGCCGGGCGAGCGCCTCGGCCGGGCGGCCGGCGATGAGCGGTGCGAAGTCCTCCATCGCGAGCATCACGCGCAGCGTCGTGCCGATCTGGAAGTCGGCGGCGTTGGGCTCGTCCCCGCCGATCACGCCCCGCGCGATCAGGTCGTCGACGTGGTCGACGTGTCCCGGCGCCGCCGCCCAGTCCGCGCGGATCCGGTCGGTCGAGCCCGCGTCCTCGCGGCGGGCGTAGAACGCGGCCACCGGAAGCATCGCGCGTGCCGCGAGCGCGGGGGCCGGGCCGCCGAGTCCCTGCGTGAACCGTGCGCGGGCCTCCGGCCGGTGGCGCAGGGCCCAGCGCAGCGCCCGCCGCGGGATCGGCTGGAGCACCTCCTCACCCCACGCCTCGGCCTCCTCGACCGCACGCCGGCGCTCGGGGTCGCGCGGGAACAGGGGCGGGTCGGGCCGGACCTCGTCGAGCAGCCGCGCGATCGCGCGGCTGCCGA
>DASVRH010000073.1:0-11602 GCA_036388715.1 Solirubrobacteraceae bacterium
GCCCGGCGCGTTGATCACCCCGACGCCGTTGTCGTAGATGTGGTTGTTCCTGAGCACCACACGGGTCTGCGACAGGTTCGCCGTCGGCGCCATCACCACCCCGGCCTTGAAGCGGAAGATCTCGTTGTTGACGATGTTCACCCGCCCGGCGTTGAGGATCTTGATCCCCGTCAGCGACGTCTGCGCGCCCGTCCCGATCCCGTTGATGTCAAGGCCGTCGATCGTCACCCGATCCGTGGACGTCGCGTTGATGACGATCGCGTTGGTCCCGCTCACCAGCGCGCCCGCCGTGTTGCCACGCGCGCGGATGGTCAGCGACTTCGTGATCGTCACCCCGCCGAAGCCGCCGGGATCGAGCACGTTGATCTCACCACCGTTCGCCGTCTTTGAGATCGAGCCGGCGAACGTCTTGCACGGCGCCGTACGACTGCACGGATTGGCATCGTCGCCAACGCCGGAGACCCACGTCCTGGTCGCCTGACCGAACGCGGAGGAGGGAAGGGCCAGAACGGCGAGAACCGCCGCTGCGGCCAGCAGCAGGGATCGGGGCATGAGCCAACATTACGCCCGCTAATTGGTCTGCTTTCCGACAGCGGTTGCTAATCATCGGATTAGCCCCGCATAGCGCAATTAATGGCGAAGCGAAAAAGGCCTTGACAGACGTTCAGTCGCCTCCTTTGCACCGAACTTCTGGCTGAGCGCTCGGCGTGTTCGAGAGGGTAGGTTTTCGCGGAGCGCCGTGATCCACGTCGAACGGAAGACGCCCGCGCCGGAGATCCTCGCCAGCGACGACACTCGCGAGCGGCTCCACCGCGCCGCGGAGCACTTCGCCCAGGACGATGCCCGCAGCGAGCAGTTCGAGTTCGACTTCGGGAAGAAGCCCCCGTTCAAGGACCCGAGCGTGCGGTCGGCGCTGTACGAGGTCTTCGCCAAGCGCTGCGCGTTCTGCGAGACCGAGGTCGGCCCCGGCTCGATCGGCGTCGTTCACCACTTCCGCCCGACGCAGGAGGCCATCGGGCTCGACGGGCGGCCCAGCCGGCCGCACTACTGGTGGCTCGCGTACGCCTGGGAGAACCTGTACCTGAGCTGCGCGCGCTGCGCCAGCGGCGCCAGGCGCCGTTTCCCCGTCTCGGGCGAGCGGGCGCCCGAGCCGCACGGCGCCGACCACGAGGAGGCCCTGCTCGTCGACCCGTGCCGCGACGAGCCCGACGACCACATCGCCTTCGACGAGAACGGCGAGGCCGCCGGCCTCACCGAGAAGGGGCGCCAGACGGTCGACGTGTACCGGCTCAACCGGACCGAGCTGCTCGACGCGCGGCGGCGCGAGATCGTCATGGCGCTGGCGGCGCTGTCGGGGCGGCTGCGGGAGGGCGGAGTCGTCGACGCATCGCTGCTCGGCATCGACCGCGAGTACACGGGCGCCGTGCGCCAGAACGTCCTGCGGCATCTGGCGGAGCGCGGCGTCGACGCGGGCGAGCTGCGGTCGGCGGCCGAGGAGGCCATCGCCCGGCGGACGGTGAAGGCCGCGGTGCGCCGCCAGCGCCGCCGCCTGCCGATGGAGGTGGGTCGCGTCGAGTCGATCTCGATCCGGGACTTCCGCGGCATCCGCAAGCTCGACATCGACTTCGCGACGGCGGCCGGCGAGGGCGCCGGGGGCTGGACGATGCTCCTCGGCGAGAACGGGCGGGGGAAGTCGAGCGTCCTCCAGGCGCTCGCCCTCGTGCTCGCCGGCGGCGACGAGCGCCAGCGCCTCGACCTGCGCGGCGAGGACCTCGTCCGTCACGGCGCGAAGCGCGCCGAGCTCACGGTCAAGCTCGCCGACATCGACGAGCCGCGGACGCTGGTCATCGACTCGCCGGGCATGCGCGTGGCCGGGATGGACGCCCCGGTCGCCGTCGCCGCGTACGGCGCGGCACGCGTCCCCGCCCGCTCGCTCGTCGTCGGCCCGGCGCCGGATCCCAAGGCCCCGCGCGTGCACAACCTCTTCCACCCCGGCGCCCCGCTCATCGCCGCGACGCAATGGCTGCTGGACGCCGACGAGGAGACGTTCAGGACGAACGCGTCGGCGCTGCGCGAGCTCCTGTACGAGCCGGAGGCCGCGTTCGAGCAGGGCGACGGCGCGGTCCTGCTCACGAGGAGGCACGGGCCTCCCGTCCCGATCGAGCACCTCAGCGACGGCTACCGCTCGCTCATCGCCCTGGCGGTCGACGTCATGGCGTACTTCAGTGAGCGCTTCGGGTCGCTGGCTCGCGCGGAGGGGATCGTCCTCGTCGACGAGATCAGCGTCCACCTGCACCCGCGCTGGCAGATGCGGGTGGTGAAGGCCCTGAGCCGCGCCTTCCCGGCCCTGCAGTTCATCGCCACGACGCATGACCCCCTGAGCCTCCGGGGCATGGACGAGGGGAGCGTCGTCGTGCTGGGCCAGGACCCGGAGGGCGAGATCTTCCGGGTGCCCGACGTGCCGAAGACCGCCGGCCTGCGGGTCGACGAGCTGCTGACGTCGCCGGTCTTCGGCCTCAGCAGCACGATGGACGACGACACCGAGCGGATCTTCGACCAGTACTACGCCCAGCTGGCGCTTCCGGAGGGCGATCGCGACGAGGACCAGATCCGCGACCTGCACGGCAAGCTCCAGAAGCTGGGCCAGATGGGCCGGACCCCGCGCGAGGAGCTCGTGCTGCGCGCCGCGGACGAGTACTACGCCACCGAGGGTTCCTTCCCCGATCCGCTCGAGCGGCGAGCGCGCTACGAGGAGACCGTCGCCCGGCTGCGGCGGCTCTGGCAGGGAGGCGTCTGAGGTGCGGCGCGTCCGCAACCCCGGCATCCCGGACCACCTGCTCACCGACCCCGGGCCGAGGACGCCCGAGGCGGACCTGTCGCCGGGCGCGCGCGAGCGGCGCAAGGCGATCGAGCACGTCGAGAAGTGGCTGCGGGCCGGCTCGCCCGCGGGCGGACCGGAGACGTTCTCGTACGCGGTCTACTCCACGAAGCCGGTCAAGGCCGCTCTGCGGGCCGCGTTCGGGGCGGTCTGCGTGTACTGCGAGACGCCCTACGAGGCCGGGCAGCCGATGGCCGTCGAGCACTTCCGGCCGAAGAGCGGCTGGCAGGACGACTTCAAGGGCAAGCCCGCGAAGCCGGGCTACTACTGGCTGGCCTCGACGTGGGAGAACCTCCTCCCGGCGTGCACGCGGTGCAACACGGGCGAGTGGTACGTCCACCGCGACGGCGTCCGGCGCAAGAGCGGGAAGGGGAACGTGTTCCCGCTCGCGCCGGGGACGCGCCGCGCCGCCGCTCCGGGCGAGGAGCGCGACGAGACCGCGCTGCTCCTCCACCCCTACGAGGACGAGCCGGGCGAGCACCTCGCGTTCCGGGCCGACGGCTCCGTGCAGCCGGCCGACACGCCTGCGGAGCGAAAGCTTCCGCGGGGGCGGAGCACGATCGACGTCGTCGGCCTCAACCGGCCGGGCCTCATCGACGCGCGCACGCGCGTCTTCATCCAGGTCGAGCTCTTCCTCAGGAACGCGGCCGACTTCCTCGAGGCCGAGCGCTGCGTCCCGGCGCACCTCAAGCCGCGCATGAGGAGCGCCTACGAGCGCAACTGCGAGGCGCTGCGCGACCTCGCGCGCGACGGCAACCCGTACTGCACGATGGTCCGCCAGCTCGTCCCGGACGAGATCCTCAAATAGCGGTCCGCTAGCACGTGTCGAGCATCGCGCCGAGGTCGTCGCGCTCCTCGCTCGTCGTGGTCAGGCTCCAGCGCTCCTTGACCTGGATCCACCAGCGCGCGTAGAGGCACCACGCGGTCGCGACGTCCGGCTTCCACTTCGCCGGCCCCTTGTCGCCCTTGGCCCGGTTCGAGGAGGCGCTCACCGCCAGCAGCTGCGAGTCGTCGAGGTCGTTGGCGAACGCGCGCCGCTCGTCGCGCGTCCACGCCTTCGCGCCGGACCGCCAGGCGTGCGCGAGCGGGACGATGTGGTCGACGTCGACGTCCCGTGCGCTGTCGATCGTCGCGTTGTCGTAGTAGCTCACCCACGTCCCGGACTCGATCCGGCAGCCCTCGGCCGAGACCTCGCGCCCGTCGCGCAGGAGGACGAGCTTGCGCGTGTCGCAGCCCCTCCCCTGGCCCGCCCAGTGCGGGAAGGCCTTGCGGTCGTAGCCCTTCATCGGGAGCGGCTCCGCCGTCTCGAGCCGCGCCAGCGCCGCGCGCGACTCCTCCTCGCTCGGGGCCGGCAGCGCCGGGGCAGGCGGCGGAAGCTCGTCCTCGGGGGCGCCCGCGGTCTGCGGCGCTTCCGCGCCCTGCGGAACCTCCGCACCGTGGCCACCCGAGCTGCCGCCGTCGTGCCCGCGCTGCGCGGAAGGCTCGTCGCCGTCGTCGCCGGCGGCCAGCGCGAGCGCTGTGCCGGTGACGCCGAGCGCCAGCGCGACGAGGAGGGCGAGGCCGGTGGCGAGAAACGCGCTTCGGACCCACGCGACGACGGACGGGTGGACGGAATAATCCCGCCCGTCCGGGGGTGGCCCCGCGTACCGCCACAGGAGCGCGACGAGGAGCGCGAAGGCCGACCAACCGAAGGCCAGCGCCAGGAGGACCGTGGAGGCGGTTCCGTCGGCGACGAAGATCAGCAGCGCGAGGGCGACGAGCGCCGCCGCGGCCAGCCCACCGAGGGCGAGCCGCCACGCGCGGTCGAGCCGCCACACCTCTTGAGCGAGGTCCTCCCTTCCCCCCGAGCTCGCCATCTCGGGGAGATACTGCCTGAACGCTTAGTCGTCGTCACCCCCGCCGCCGCCGTCGCGCCCCGAGCGCTCCACGAGCGACGCGAGCCAGCGGCCGTTCTTGCGGGTGGCTACGGCCTCGATGCCGGTCATCCCGCGGCGGATCGCGGAGAAGCCCGACAGGCGCTGGTAGCGCGTCCGGCCGGTGACCTTTATGCGGACGGTGCGGCCCTCGTCGCGGAGGCTGAAGGTGCGCGCGTCGCGGTTGACGCGGACGACGGTGCCCTCGAACTCGCGGGCCGAAGCGGTGGGGGCGGCGGCCGCGGGCACGGCGACGGCCGCCAGGACGGAGAGGGTGGCGATCTTCTTCATGCGGCCAGTGTGCAACGGCCACGGCAAAGGGACGGCAAAGGTCAGGCGAGCACTTCGTACGCCGCTCGGCGGCCCGCCTCGAGGCCGGCCCGCACGAGCTCGACGTCGCCCTCCAGCCGCCCCGGCACGGGCGACCCCGGCGGCGGGCGGATCGGGAAGATCGCCGGCGTCAGCGAGGGGTCGTCGGCGTGGCGGGCGAGCAGCTCCTCGTCGGCCGTCTCGCGCTCGACCCGTGTGCGGAACGCCGTCTCCACCGCGGGCGAGAGGCGGCGCAGCGCGCGGCCGGTCAGCCCGGCGGAGAGGCGCGATGGAGCGGTGACCGTCTCCCCCGCCCGCCGCGAGCGCAGCACGAGGACGTGCGTGGCGCCGTCGGCCAGCGCGGCGTGGAACGGGATCGCCGCCGACAGCCCCGCGTCGAGGTAGCGCCTCCCGCCCACCTCCACCGGCGGCCCGGCGAGCAGCGGGAGCGCCGCGGATGCCCGCAGCGCTCGGCGCAGCGAGACGGCATCGGCGATCGAGCGGTGCAGATCGACGGCCTCGCCGGTCTCCACGTCGGTCGCGATCGGGTGCAGCTCGACGGAGGAGCCGAGAACCGCCTCGAAGAGCCCGGGCGACAGCCGCTCGTAGCGCTCCTCGACCAGCCCGTGCACGTCGACCACCGGCCCGCGTCGCAGCAGCGCCCGGCGGCGGGAGATCAGCTGGCCGACGAGGTCGGGGTCGACCCACGTCGGGATCCCGTCGCGCACGCGCCCGGCCACGAGCCACATCGCGTTGAGCGTCCCCGCCGAGGAGCCGTACGCGGCGTCGAAGGCCGAGGCGAGGCCCAGCTCGTCGAGGGCCAGGGCCATGCCGCCGGACACCGCCCCGCGCATCCCGCCGCCCTCGACCACGAGGGCGACACGCGCGCCGGGCGGGCGCGAGCGGAGGGCGTCGATCACAGGATGGGCCATCGGGGCGCCGCATATTGCGGGAAACACGGGGCGAAGCGTCTGCTCGCGCTCGTATCGTCAAGCAGCCGAGATGCCGAGCTACCTGCCCTACGACGAGCGCCTGCCGAGCACGCAATACCAGGACCTGCTCCGCACCATCCGCGACACCGGCATCCGCGTCGAGACGAAGCAGGGCGTCGACGCGCTCGCCGTCGCCGGCCACGCCATGCGCTTCGCGATGCAGCACGGCGCGCCCGTCATCACCGAGCGCTCCATCAAGGGGTTCGCGCCGAAGGCGATCGGCGAGCTGTGCGCCTTCATCAACGGCGCGCGCACGCTCGACGAGTTCAGGGAGTTCGGCTGCGACTGGTGGGGCGAGTGGGCGACCGAGTCGAAGTGCGTGTCGCGCGGCCTCGAGCCCGGCGACCTCGGCCCCGGCTCGTACGGCCACGCCTTCCGCAACTTCACCACGAACCTCGACGACGAGGCCGACGAGGGGTTCGACCAGCTCCCCCACCTCATCAAGAAGCTCCAGGACCTCCCCGAGGACCGCACGGCGCTGATGAGCCCCTGGATCCCGCAGGCGAACCACAGGGAAGACGGGGTCAAGTCCCGCAACACGATCGCCCCCTGCCACGGCTGGATCCACGCGCTCGTCTTCAACGGCCGCCTGCACGTCATCCACAACCAGCGCTCCGGCGACACCCCGATCGGCGTGCCGTCGAACATGGTCCAGTACGCCGCGCTGGCGCTGATGATCGAGCACCTCACGGGCTACGAGCTCGTCGAGTACGTGCACTGGATCCAGTACGCGCACATCTACGTCAACCAGCTCGACCAGGTCGACGAGATGCTCAAGCGCGAGCCGCGGCGACTCCCCTCCCTCACCCTCACCGAGGAGGGGCGCCGGATCGACGACGTCCACGCCTTCCGCGCCGAGCACTTCGCGATCCACGACTACGAGCCGCACCCGCCGATCCGGGACATCCCGGTCCTCACGTGATCGCCCTCGTCGTCGCCTACAGCGAGAACCGCGTGATCGGCCGCGACGGCGACCTGCCGTGGCGCCTTCCCACCGACCTGAAGCGCTTCAAGGAGCTGACGACCGGCGGCACGGTGGTGATGGGCCGCAAGACGTGGGACTCGCTGCCGCCGCGCTTCCGCCCGCTGCCCGACCGGCGCAACGTCGTGGTGTCGAGGAACGGCACCGACGCGCCCGAGGTGCGCCGGAGCGTGGAGGAGGCGCTGGAGGAGGACTGCTTCGTCATCGGCGGCGGCGAGGTCTACGCGCAGGCGCTCCAGCGGGCGGATCGCGTCTACGCGACGGAGGTCGCCGGTGCGGTGGAGGGGGACGTCGTCTTCCCCGAGCTCGGCGCGGAGTGGCGCGAGGTGGAGCGCAGCGAGCCGATCGAGGAGAACGGCCACGTCTACGCCTTCGTGACCTACGAGCGTGGCTGAGGGCCGCGTGGCCGACGCGCTCTACCACCTCCCCGCCGCCCGCAGCGACGACCAGCGCGCGTACATGCAGGACCTCGAGGACCGCGGGATCTGCGTCTTCTGCCTCGAGCACCAGCGCGCGGAGGTCGCCTTCGAGGGCGAGCACTTCTACGTCACCCGCAACCTCTGGCCCTACCGCGGCACGAAGGAGCATTGGCTGATCGTCCCCCGCGCGCACGTGCGCGCCTTCGACGAGCTGCCCGACGAGGCCGGCGCCGAGCTCTGGGCGCTCAAGCGGCGGCTCAAGGGCGACGCCACCGCCACCGCGACGGTCGAGCGCAGCGGTGACATGCGCTACAACGGCGGCAGCGTGGCGCACCTGCACATCCACTTCGTGGTCCTCGAAGAGGCCCCGGCGAAGACCGTCCGCTTCCGCGTCAGCGCGTGGGGCGAGGACTGATGGCCATCACCAGCGGCATCTTCAGCGAGAAGGTGAACTTCGAGGACCGCCTCCAGCCCTCGCTCGACGAGCTGTCGAAGACGGTTGCGCACCTGAAGGGGATCGGGCTGAAGATCGTCCTGACCTCCGGCTCCTTCGACCTCATCCACCTCGGCCACGTGAAGTACCTCGCGAAGGCCAAGGAGAAGGGCGACGTGCTGGTGGTGGGCGTCGACAGCGACGCGAAGATCCGCACGCGCAAGGGCGAGGACCGGCCGATGGTCCCCGAGCAGGAGCGCCTGGAGATGCTGGCCCACCAGCGGCCGGTCGACCTCCTCTACCTCAAGCCCGACGAGGAGGAGCGCTGGGCGCTCATCAAGGCGGTCGAGCCGGACGTCCTCGTCCTCACCACCGACCACTCCTACACCGAGGCCGAGCAGGCCGAGCTCGAGGAGATCGTCGGGAGCATCGAGGTCATCGAGCGGCAGGCGACGATCACGACGAGCGAGCGGATCCGTCAGCTGCACATGCACCTCGGGGAGCGGATCGCGGAGGTGCTCCCCGAGCTGATCCGCGACATCGTCCGGCGCGGATGACCGAGCACATCGTCGCGTACGTCCCGGTCCTGCACGAGGGCTACCGGCGCTTCCTCTCCGAGCACGGGCGCGGCCGGCCGCTGCACCTGATCGGGCCCGAGCTGTACGTCGACTTCCGCCCGCTGGCCAAGGACGTCCGTGCGCTGGACGCGTCGCTGGCGGCGAAGGCGATCGCCGCCTGGGAGATCGCGTCGGGCGTCGACGTCCTGACCGCCGCGTCGGCCGAGGCGCTCGCGGCGGAGGGGCCGACCCTCGTGCTCCCCGACGAGGACGTCAGCCACCAGGTCGTCGAGCGGTACTTCGCGCGCTGCGAGGTCCGTTACGACAGCGTCTTCCTGCGCTGGGACAAGACGCGGACGGTGCGGATGCTGCGCGCGCGGGCGCCGCGCGGGGAGGCGGGCGACCTCGCGTGGGCGGCCGAGCAGGCGGCGACGAAGAGCGTCGACTGGTGGCGCCAGGTCGGCGCGGCGATCCGGTTCGCCGACGGCGAGGTCCGCAGCGCCGCCAACGAGCACCACCCCCACCGGCTGAGCGCCTACGCCGCGGGTGACCCGCGCAGCAACTTCTTCAAGGGCGTCGGCTACGACCTCTCGACCGCCACCCATGCCGAGGCGCGCCTGATCGCCGACGCGGCGCGGGAGGGCCGCGCCACCGCCGGCGCCGAGCTGTACGTCACCGACTTCCCCTGCCCCGCCTGCGCGAAGCTCATCGCCGGCGCGGGGATCGCGAAGCTCTGGTTCCGCGAGGGCTACGCGGTCCTCGACGGCCAGGACGTGCTCGAGGCCGCCGGCGTCGAGGTCGTGCAGGCGGCGTGAACGAGGCGCTGCGGCGGGCGCGCCTCTCCGGCCCGCTCTGGACCGCCTCGCTCGTCGCCGATCGCGCCCTGCGCCTCAACGTCCTCGGCCGCTGGCCGGAGCGCCGCGTCCCCTACGAGACGCTCGAACGGCAGACCGTGGCGATCCTCGAGGCGTGGGACGTCGCCGAGCCGCGCACCGTCGCCCGCCACCTCCTCTACGCCGACCTGCACGGGATCGTCTCGCACGGCGTCGCGATGTTCCGCCACTACGCCGAGGCGCCGTTCGCGCTCGCCGCGGCGCCCGAGGTCGTGCGCGACGACGGCGCGACGGCCCTGGTCGACGGGGGCGGAGGGCTCGGCCACCTGCCGGCCGACCGGGCGATGCGGCTGGCGATCGAGAAGGCGCGCGAGCACGGCGTCGGCGCGGTCGCTGTCCGCAACAGCGGGCACTTCGGGGCGGCCGGGACCTACGCGGCGCTGGCCCGCGACGCCGGCCTGATCGGGATCGCGATGACCAACACGCGCGAGCCGGCGGTGGTGCCGACCCACGGCGCGGAGCCCCGCCTCGGCACGAACGCGATCGCCTTCGCCGCCCGCGAGCTCATGCTCGACATGGCGACGAGCACCGTCTCGCTGGGGCGCGCGGTGGCGCGCTGGCGGGCCGGGCGGCGGATCCCGGAGGGCTGGGCGATCGACGCGCGCGGCCGCGCCGTGCGCAGCGGCCGCGTCGCCGGCGAGCAGCGCAGGCTCACGCCGCTCGGGAGCCGGCCGGAGACGTCGTCGCACAAGGGCTACGGCCTCGCCGCGATGGTCGAGACGCTGTGCGGGGTGATGACGGGCGGAGGCGTCGGTCACTTCCTGCTCGCGCTGGATCCGGAGAGGTTCGCGGGAGGCGCCGGAGGGGCCTCCGGCCCGGGCGCCGGCGGCGACTTCGCGGAGGCGATGGACGCGTTCACCGCGTCCCTGCGCGCGACGCCGCGCCTCGACCCGAACCGGGCGGTCCTCGTCCCCGGCGACCCCGAGCGCAGCGCGGCGCAGGACCGCTCCGCGCGCGGCATCCGCCTGAGCCGCAGCGTGATCGAGGACCTTCGCCTCGTCGCCGCCGGCGCGCGCGTACCGTTCTCGCTGTGATCCGGCGCGTCTACGGCAGCGCGGTCGTCGCCGCGACGCTGCGCGGGCAGACGCGCGTGCCGTATCTCGATCGCCCCGAGCTGGAGCGCCGCCGCGACCGCAACGTCCGGCGCATCGCCCGCTACGCGGCCAAGCACGTCCCGTTCTACCGCGACCTCGACGCCTCGCAGATCAGGACGGCCGACGACCTCGTGCGCTGGCCCGTGCTCGACCGCGAGGAGGTCCGCGCCCACCCCGAGCGCTTCGTCGCCGACACGCGCGCGGCCCGCGACGCGCTCGCCTTCACCACCAGCGGCACGACCGGCACGCCCCTCCAGGTCCGCCACGACCGCCGCTCGGTCCTGAGGAACTTCGCCTACGGCGAGCGCGAGCGCGCGCCGGTCATCGCCATCACCGGCGCCGGCTTCCGCCCGAGCGAGCTGTACGTCAACTACGAGACGTCGCCGATGCGCCTGGTCACGCGGTTCTACGTCGAGAACACGCTGATGCCGGTCAAGCCGCGGCGGCGCTTCGTCACGATCACCACGCCGATCGAGGACGTCGCGAAGATCATGCGCGCCGAGCGGCCGGACGTGCTGACCGGCTACGGCGGCTGGGTCGACCTGTTCTTCCGCACCGTCGCCGCGCGCGGGCTGGAGATCCCGAAGCCGAAGCTCGTGATGTACATGGCCGAGGCGCTCCCCGAGGGCGCTCGCGAGCTGATCGAGGACACCTTCGGCATCCCGGTGCTGTCGCGCTACAGCGCGGCCGAGTCGTTCAAGATCGGCTTCGTCTGCGAGGAGCGCCGCGGCTTCCACCTCCACGAGGACCTCTGCCACGTGCGCACCGACGACGACGGCAGGCTCCTCCTCAGCAACCTGGTCAACCGTGCGACGGTGCTGCTCAACTACCCCATCGGCGACGTCGGCGCGGTCACCGACGAGCCGTGCCCGTGCGGGCGGACGTTCCGCCTGCTGTCCGAGCTCGAGGGCCGCGTCGAGGACATCCTCACGCTCGCCGACGGGCGGCACGTGCACCCGCGCCGCATCTGGCAGGTCTTCAAGGACGACGAGGACGTGCTCCAGTACCAGCTCGTCCAGCACGGGCCCGCGCGCTTCGAGCTGACGCTGGCGACGCTGCACGACCGGGCGTTCGACCGCGCCCGGGCCAGGGTCGCGCCACAGCTGCACACGCTGCTCGGGCCCGGCGCCGA
>DASVRH010000074.1:0-6549 GCA_036388715.1 Solirubrobacteraceae bacterium
GATGTTGAAGCGCCTGCCGTGCGGGCCGGCGAAGGAGAAGTTCCCCTCCGGCCGATCCATGTAGAGCAGGATCTTCGCCTCGTCGCCGTCCTCGTCGTAGCTCGTGCTGTTGCCGGCCTGCGGGAAGCCGTCGTCGTCGTCGTCGGTGCCCGGCAGCCGGTCGTTGCCGTTCGTCGTCGAGACGCACAGCGCCCGGATCCGCACCCCGCCGACCTCGGCGAGGTCGAACTGCTGCGTCGAGCCCTCGTTGTCACCCGGGCCGGAGCCCTCGGGCGACAGCAGCGTCGCGGTGCCGAGGTTCAGCGTCTTGCGCGGGATCTTGATGGTGTCGGCGCCGCCCGAGCCGGCGGGGCCGGCAGGACCGGGAGGACCGGGAGGACCGGCCGGGCCGCGGTTGGCGTCGTCGGCCGCGGCGATCCGGATCTTCTGACCCGAGACGTGGCAGTTGGCGCGGTCGTTGGTCTCGTCGATGACGTTGCGCACGTCGGCGCAGACGATCAGGAAGTACTCGCCCGTCCGGAACGCGGCGGGGATGTCGACGACCATGCGGCGGGTCGTGCTGCGACCGGGCCGCAGGGCGCGGACACGGCGCTGGCCGACGCGGCGGCGCCGGTCGTCGGCGCTCATGACGCGGCCGACCGAGAGGTAGGCACGGGCCAGCGAGGTCTGCCCGGCACGGCCACGACCCTGGTTGTCGACGGTGAACGACGCCAGGAAGTCGCCGTCGAGCGGGACGAAGTCGGGCGGCTCGGCCGCCGACGACACCATCAGGTCAGGCTTGGCTTGCTGCGCGGCCGCGGGACCCGCGAGCGCTGCGAACAACGCGCACGTCAGTGCCAGTAACGGCACGGCGCGATGAATCCGACGCATGCATCACTCCTCTCGTGGTTCCCCGGGCCGATGGACTGTATCGGTCGGGACCGACGATCTCTACCCGAGGGGACGGATCCCCGCACGCTCGGTGCGGGGATCCTCCACATCCCGCTCCCTAGGGGTTCACCACCGTGATGCTGCCGCCGAACGTGCACTGGTCCGGGGCGGAGCCCAGGACGCCCACGCCGACGTAGGCGTTGAGGATGAACTCGGTGCCACTCGACGTCGCGACGTAGACGGAGCCGTTGCGGAACGCCTGCTCCCAGTCGTCGCGCGCGTCGTAGAGCGGCTCGGCGGTGTCCTCGCCGACGGTGTCGTCGCTGTCGTCGGCGTCGCCGACGATCCGCGACTCCGGGTCGGCGGCCGTGGCGATGGCCATGTGCTTGCCGTCGCCGCCGGTGTCACCGCCGGGCGAGGGCCCGTCGGGGCCGCGCTGGATGCTGGTCGGCGAGTTGCCGAAGCCGGCGTTGATGTTGAAGCGCCTGCCGTGCGGGCCGGCGAAGGAGAAGTTCCCCTCCGGCCGATCCATGTAGAGCAGGATCTTCGCCTCGTCGCCGTCCTCGTCGAACGAGGTGCCGTTGTCCGTCGCCTCGATGCCGTCGCCGTCCGCGTCGCGATGCGCGGTCTGGCCGTTGCCGTTCGTCGTCTGGACGCACAGCGCGCGGATCCGCACGCCGCTCACCTCCGCGAGGTCGAACTGCTGCGTCGAGCCCTCGTTGTCGCCGGCGCCGAAGCCCTCGGGCGACAGCAGCGTCGCCGTGCCGAGGTCCAGCGTCTTGCGCGGGATCTTGATCGTGTCGGCGCCGCCCGAGCCCGCAGGACCCGCCGGACCGGGAGGACCGGGAGGACCGGCCGGGCCGCGGTTGGCGTCGTCCTCTGCCGCGATCCGGATCCGCTGACCCGACACGTGGCAGTTGGCGCGGTCGTTGGTCTCGTCGATGACGTTGCGCACGTCGGCGCAGACGATCAGGAAGTACTCGCCCGTCCGGAACTGCGCCGGGATGTCGACCACCATGCGACGCGTCGTGCTGCGACCCGGGCCGAGGGGCCGGGCGCGGCGCTGGCCGACGCGGCGGCGCCGGTCGTCGGCGCTCATGACGCGGCCGATCGACAGGTAGGCACGGGCCAGCGAGGCCTGCCGGGCACGGCCACGACCCTGGTTGTCGACGGTGAACGACGCCAGGAAGTCGCCGTCGAGCGGGACGAAGTCGGGCGGCTCGGCCGCCGACGACACGACGAGGTCGGGCTTCTTGGCCCCTTGGCCCAGGGCGGGAGCGGCGAGAGCCGCGAACAGGGCGCACGAGGCCGCGACGAGGCGAAACAGGCGGGCAGATTGGCGCATGGCGCTCCTCTTGTTGGCCCCCGGGCTGGGCTGGACCTTACTCCCCGCGCGCGCGAGACGTCAACGCCCGACAGCACGCTCGGCGCATTGCACGTAATGTCGCGAACTTGACGCCGCTGCCCGGCGGCGAGTAGAAGACCACGTCCTTTGGCGTCGGTGAGGGAGGAATCTGCATGGCGGTAAGCGCGGCTGCGGCGACGGCCGAGCCAGAGCGAGAGCAGTCCCGCGGCCTGTCCGCGGCGTTCGCGCTCGCCTATCTCGTGGCGGCCGTGGCACTCGTGCTGCTCGTCCACTTCGGCGGGATCTGGAACCTGCTCGCCAACTCGCGGCTGCTCGACCTCCTCGGCCGCGGCGGCATCATCGCCATCACCGACACCGACCAGGGCATCGTCCAGGGCATCCCCAACCCCGAGTACTACCTGCTGGCCACGCAGCCGATCGACTGGGAGCTCCTGCTCGTCGCGGCCGGCCTCTTCCTGCTGATGTGGGGCCTCAAGGCCGCCGAGTTCCACGGGCTGTGCCGGTTCATCGGCCTCGAGGGCTCGCTCGGCGAGCACGCCCGGGCCTGGTTCTACGGCCACGGCGTCAACCGCCTCGTCCCCTACGAGGCCGGCCAGGTCGCCAAGGCCTCCGTCCTCGAGGGCCAGGGCGCGGACCCCGTCCGCGCCGCGCAGGCCGTCCACCTCTCTTCGCTGATGACGATGCTGCAGATCGGCGTGCTCGCCCTCTACGGCATCTTCGCCGTCGGCTTCGGGACCTGGTTCGCCCAGCTCTTCTGGGCCTTCGTGATCCTCGGCGTCGCGTACCTGATGACGCGGCCCGAGCGCAAGGAGGCCCGCTCGGCCCGCCGCGAGGCGCTGCGCGCCGCGGCGAGCGCGCTCCAGGTGCTGGCCCAGCGCCCGCTGACCTTCCTGCGGCTGCTGCTGTTCGGCACGCTGTCGATCCTGCTGATCGACGCCGCCGCCTACGCGATCTCGCAGGCGTTCAGCAACACGACCGTGATCATGAACGTCGAGGGCAACAACATGCTCATGGCGATCATCGCCGGCTACGTCGCCCGCCTGATCCAGTTCACGCCCGGCGGCCTCGGCCAGTGGGAGTGGGCCTTCGCGGCCGCGCTCTACGTCGGGGGCCTCGGCTTCCCCGAGGCGGCCACGATCGCGCTGATGGTCACCTTCTTCCGCTACCTCACCGGCGGCCTGCTGTTCGCGGCCACCACGCTCGGCTACGGAGTGGAGACGAGCCTGCGGCAGGTGCTCGACAGATTCGCCGGCCGCGCGAGCGCGGGGGCACGGGCATGAGCGGTGCCACCGACGTCCCGCGCGGCGGGACCACGCAGGCCGCGCCGCCCGCGGCCGCGCCCACGCTGCCGCTGCGCGGGCTCCCGCGCGCCCCGAGCGCCGGCCGCGTCTGGTCGCGCGCGCTCGTGCTGCTCGGCGTCGCCATCGGCGTCTGGGCGCTCGACCAGATCGCGAACATCTTCATGGACCTGTGGCTCCTGCAGAGCCTGGGCTACGAGGACGTCTTCTGGACGAACTTCCGCGTCGAGCTCGCGCTCTTCGCGATCGCGCTCGCGCTGCTGACGGCCGCGATCGCCGCGCCGGCCTTCCTCAACAACCTCTCGCGGGGGGCCAAGCGCCGCGCGATCGGCCTCGGCCTGATGGTCGGGATCGTCCTCGGCGTCGGGCTGGCCAGCCAGTACCGCAACTTCCTGCTGCTGTTCGACGGCCACTCGTTCGGCACGAAGGACCCGGTGTTCGACAAGGACATCGGCTTCTACGTCTTCGACCTGCCGGCCATCAAGACGATCATCCACTCGCTCGAGGACCTCGCGATCATCGGCATCGTCGCGAGCATCATCGGGGCGGCGCTCGCCCCGCGCGAGGACCTCCGGCCCGCCGGCCTCGGCCGCGTGCGGCGCGTCGTCGGCCGCGTCGCCCACCCGCTCACGATGGTCTGGGTCGGCGTCCTCGGCATCGCGGTCGCGGCGGACATCTGGTTCCACCGCTACGACCTGCTGACGAAGGACAACGTCGACTCCGGCATCCCGGGCGGCGCCCAGGTCCTCGACGTCACCGGGTTCTTCTCGTCGAACAACCTCCTGTGGGTCGAGACGTTCGCGGAGCTGGCGCTGACCGTCGGCGTCATCGGGATCCTGCTCGCGCTGCGCCGGGCGGTGACCAAGCCGGGTCACACCCAGTGGCAGGAGCGGACGAAGCCCAGGCGCCTCGCGCTGGCGCTGCTGCCCGGCCTGATCATCTCGCTGATCTTCACGATCGGCGTGTCGCTGCGCGACGACTTCGAGGTCCAGCCGAACGAGCCCGTCGTGCAGCTGCCGTTCATCAAGCGGCACATCGACGCGACGAACAAGGCCTACGGGATGGACAAGGTCGAGACGACCCAGTTCGTGCCGAACGGCCCGGGCGACCCGAAGCCCTCGCTCCAGGAGCTGCTCGACAGCCCCGCGATCAAGAACGCGCCGCTGTGGCCGGGCTACCACGCCACGCTCGAGCGCCAGGTCGACCCGGAGTACCTGAACCGGATCCTGCTCAAGAACGGCGACCCGACGATCTACGGGCCGACCATGCAGACGTACCAGCAGCAGCAGAAGCTGCGGCCGTACTACGACTTCATGGACATCGACACGGTCCGCTACACCGTCCAGGGCCCCGACGGTCCCGAAGGCCGCCTCTTCGCGTCGTCCGTGCGCGAGCTGCCGCTCGTCGAGCCGCAGCCGTGGCTCGCCTGGTGGGGCCAGCGCTACATGCTCTTCACGCACGGCTCCGGCCTGGTCATGAACCTCCTGGCCGGCGTCAGCCCCGAGGGCTACCCGCAGTTCGCCTCGCGCGACATCCCGACGAAGCTCGACGAGGGCTACGAGGCGCTCGGCGTGAAGAACCCGGCCGTCTACTACGGCGAGGGCGCGGGCTCGATGGCGTACTCGAACGTCTCCGACATCCAGGAGCACGACTTCCCCACCGAGGAGGGGCGTGCGCAGATCTCCTACCCGAAGGACGTGAAGGCGGGCGTCGAGCTCGACAACCCGCTCAAGCGCGCCGTGTTCGGCTGGAAGAGCCGCCAGTTCATGGAGATCTTCTTCTCCGACCTCATCGGCGGCGAGTCGCGCGTGCACTACTTCCGCACGCCGCTCGAGCGCCTCGAGGCGGTCGCGCCGTTCCTGTGGGGCGACACCGACCCGTACGCGGTGACCGGCGGCGACCGGGTCACGTGGATGATCAACGGCCTGACCTACACGAACGAGTACCCGTACTCGATGAGCCAGGAGCTCGGCGACAAGTCCTACATCCGGACGCCGACGCCGCGGAGCGCCCGGTGGGTCAACTACGTCCAGGACTCCGTCAAGGCGACGATGGACGCGTTCACCGGCCAGATCAACCTCTACAAGTGGAAGGACGAGCCGGTCATCGACACGTGGGCGGACATCTACCCCGACCTCTTCAAGAGCCAGGACGAGATGCCGCAGCAGCTGAAGGACCAGGTCCAGTACCCGCCCCAGCTCATGCACATCCAGTTCGACGACACGTTCATCTACTCGCACATGACGGACCCCCTGACGCACTTCAGCCAGGAGGACCTGTTCGACGACGGCGACGAGGTGAAGGGCCCGGTCATCGAGGGGCTCGAGGGCGAGCCGCTCAACTTCTCGATCGAGCCCTACTACTGGATGGCCGAGACCGGCAAGGGCGGGCCGCTCCCGCAGTCCGCGCCGCCCACGCAGTTCGCCATGTCGACGATCTTCACGCCGGAGAGCGCGCTCAACCTGCGCGCGATCATCACGGCGTACCAGGAGGGTCGCGACTACGGCCGGCTGTCGATGGCGGTGGTGCCGAAGGGCGAGTTCCACCCCGGCCCCGAGCAGGCCGACGCGGCGATCGACCAGGACCCGTTCATCTCGCAGCAGATCGGCCTGTGGTCGCGGCGCGGCCTCGAGGTCATCCGCGGCCACACGACGCCGCTGATCGTCAAGAACGAGATGCTCTACATCGAGCCGCTCTTCGTCCGCTCCGTGCAGAACCCCGTGCCGCAGCTCGAGCGCGTGATCGTCGTGTTCCGAGGCGACGCGTTCATGGGCACGAGCCTGCAGGCGGCGCTGCGCGAGGCCGTCGTCGGCCGCCCGCAGTTCCCGATCCGGCCCGGGCCGGAGCTGGGCGGCGAGCCGGGCTTCGACGAGAACGGCGACCGCGCGACGGACGACCTGGTCATCCCGCGCGGTCAGTCACAGCCGCGCGGCTCCGAGGATCCGGGCGCCGACACGGAGACCGGCGGCCGGCCGGCCGACGCGGGCCCGCGCGGCTGATCGGATCGAGGCTGCG
>DASVRH010000075.1:0-5525 GCA_036388715.1 Solirubrobacteraceae bacterium
ATCGCCGGCGACGTCGACGCCGCGACCTGGTCGCGCGCCGGGCGGTTCGTGGGCCTGGGGCGCGGGAGCGAGCTCTTCGCCGTCGACCTGCACGGCCGCCGGCGCTGGACGGTCGCCGCCCCAGGCCCCGTCGGCGACATCGCGTGGTCGCCCGACGGCTTCCGCGTCGCCTACACCGCCGGGACCGAGCTGCGGCTCGTCGCCGGCGACGGGACCGGCGACCGGCGCGTGGCCTTCCGCGCGCCGGGTGGCGACGGCCCGGCCTTCACCGCGCTGGCCTGGCGGCCCGTCCCCGGCCACCAGATCGCCTTCACCGACCGGCGGACGCTCTTCCTCGCCGACACCGACCGGCGGCGGGTGCTGTGGCGTCAGCGGGCGCGCGGCAGCGAGTCGCTCGCCTTCTCCCCGGCGGGCGACCGCCTCCTCGTGATCACCCGGCGCGACATGCGCGTGCTCGACGCGGCGGACGGCCGGACGCTCCAGCGGATGAGGCGGCGCCCCTACGCCGACGACCTCTACGACGCCGCGTGGGACCGCCGCGGCCGGCGCTTCGCCCTCGTCCGCCGCCGGCCGGCGAGCGCCGAGCTGCTCGTCGGGACCGCCCGCGGGCGGACGATCCGCCTGCGCCGCCTCTTCGTCGGCTCCGAGCTGAGCCTCGCCGGCTGGTCGCCCGACAACCGCTGGCTGCTCGTGCACTGGGTCGAGAACGACAGCTGGCTCTTCCTGCCGGCCGAGGGTGGCCGCCCGCGGCAGCTCGCGGACGTCACGCGGCGATTCGGGGGCCGCGCGCCCCTCGACGCCGCGTGGTGCTGCGCCTGAAGGGGGTCCACAGAAGTGGGGAGGGGGATCCCCGGGTGACGAAGTAGGGGGATCTCCCCGATGACGCGGTGGGCGGGGCCCGGCAGAGTGAGCGCCATGAACGATGCCCTCAAGCATCTGGCGCAGGCGGAGACCGGGTCACGGGTCCACCGCCGCATGAGTTCTTCCTCGTAGTACCAGGGCGGCTCGCCGTGACCCGCGATGCGGGCCGCCCCTTTTCCCTTCTCTACCGATTCCTTGCCCGCCAGGCCCGCGCCATCGCGACGCGCTCGGCGCCGCTCGGATGCGAGTCGAACATCCAGTGGAACCACTCCGGCGGGTCGGGATCCGACAACGCCTCCTCGGTGAAGTTGCGGTGCACGTCGACCATCGCCTGCGGGTCCTTCGTCGCCTGGAGCGCCGCCCAGTCGGCCTCCGCCTCGTAGCGCCGCGACGCCCCGCTCGTGATCGGCGACGTCACGAGCTGGAGCACGACCACGATCAGCAGCGCCGTGGGCACGGCCGCCGGGTTCGCCAGCCCGCCCTTCCACCGACGCGTCAGCAGCATCACGACGAACGCCGCCGGCAGCGCGAAGAGCACCGACCACCCGATCCCCTTCGCGATGTGGTCGTGCTCGTGGTGGCCGTACTCGTGCGAGACGACCGAGCGGACCTCGTCGCGATCGAAGTCGTCGACGAGCGTGTCCCACAGCACGATCTTGCGCGAGTCCCCGAGCCCCATCGCGAACGCGTTCGGCTGGCTGATGTACTCCGAGACGTTCTCGACGCGCACCGGGACGTCCTCGACGTCCTGCTCCTCGGCCAGCGGCCGGGCGTCGGTCGCGATGTCGTTGGGCGGCTCCTCGAGCCCCGGATAGAGGTACGGCATCCCCCAGGCCAGCAGCAGGATCACGGCGCCGAGCGTGACGGCGGAGGGGATGAACCACGCCGAGCGCACGAGCCGGGCGAGACCCATCGCGATCAGGAGGACGACGCAGAGCGACACCGCCTCGCCCGTCAGCGCGAAGAACGTGTTGAGGAGGTAGTCGAGGTAGTTGGCCTCGAGCGCGTCGTGCTTGCGCGCCCACCACGTCTCGACGAGCCCGAACGGGACCGAGACGAGCCACACGATCGAGATCCCCATCATCCCCATGAGGAAGCCGGTCCCGATCGGGCCCGCCGCCGACTCCTTCAGGAACGTCCCCGCGCGCCGCGCGTAGACGAACAGCGTCGCGATGGTGAGCAGCTGCGTGGCGATGAACAGCCAGCGCATCAGCGCCTCGAAGCTCCGCGCGTCCTCCGCCGCCTCGCCCTTGAACGCCCGCGACGCCGCGCCGGTGTCGAGCTTCAGGTCGGTGGGGACCACGGTGTCCCACAGCTGGATGCCGGCCACGGCGCAGATCACCGCGATGACCAGTCCGCTGATGACGAGCCCGGCGCGGCTCATCCGTGGAAGTCCCCCGGCCCGCTGTACGGATAGCGCGGCGTGACGAGCAGCAGGTACGAGAACGTCTGCGCCACGTAGCGCAGGGCGAAGGCGTTGACGTTGCGGATCCCCCGCGGCATGCGCCCCATGACGAGGGCGAAGAACCAGCCGCCGATGGCCAGCAGCGTCACGACGCCGAGCAGCGTCCCGGCCAGCATCAGCGCGGGCAGCGCCAGGATCGCGCGGAAGGCGATCGTCCAGCGCGACTGGCGCTCTGCGCCGTCGATCGCGATGTCGACGGGGTAACTGCCGTGACGGCCGAGGAAGCCGGGGAAGAGCCCGCCGGCCATGTAGTAGAAGGCGTTGAGGTGGGCCGAGTAGCGCACCCACGCGCTGAAGAAGCGGTGCAGCGGCCGCGGCAGCCGGCCGAGGACGAGCGCGACCAGCCAGCCGACGATCGAGAGCGGGAGCATGAGCGCCGTCCACAGGGTCCACCACAGGCTGTGGGGCGTCGAGAGGACGTAGCGGAACCCGACCAGCCAGCGGTTGCGCCGCAGCTCGTCGGTCAGCTCGAGCCGCACGGGATGGGCGGGCACCGGCGCGAGCGGCACCACCGCCGGGTCGCTGTTGGGATAGCGGCCGGTGAGCAGGAAGGCGTACGCGTAGGTCTGCGCCGCGTAGCCGACCGACCACACGACGAGGTCGCGGATCCCCTGCGGCATCCGCCCCCGGGCCATGACGTAGAACCACGCCCCGAACGCGGCGATCACCGCGACGCCGCTGCTGAAGCCGTACGTGAACAGGGCGGAGAGGCCGCCGCCGATGAGCGACCCGGCGAGAGTCAGCGGCGGGATCGCGAGGAACAGCCGGAAGCCGATGCTCCAGCGGTTCTGCCGCGCCCCGGGCGGCAGCTCGACGTCGACGGGGTACGTCGTCTTGCCCAGGAACTCGGGGAACCGCTCGGCCCCGAGGTACCAGTACGCGTAGACGTGGGTCGCGTAGCGGATCCACATCGCGTAGACCTCGCGCAGGTCCTCCGGCGGCTCGCCCTTGATGAGCGTCCAGATCCAGAAGACGGGCGAGAGCACCGCCATCCCGCCGCCCCAGATGCCGAGCCACAGCAGGTGCGGGATGGCCATGAACCCGCGGAACCCGACGGTGAGCCGGGTACGGCGCAGGTCGTCGTAGTTGTAGACGTGGAGCTGGTCGCCCGGCTGCGGCCGTGGACGCGCGAACAGCTGGACCGGCTTCTCCGGGGCGATGCTCAGATGGTCCACAGCGGAGGTCTTGTATCAGCATGGGCGGCATGCGCGTCCTCGTGGCCCCCGACAAGTTCAAGGGAACGTTCTCCGCCGCGCAGGTCGCGGCGGCGATCGGGCGGGGCGTGGAGCGCGCCGGGCACGAGCCGCCGGACCTCTGCCCCGTGGCCGACGGCGGCGACGGGACGCTCGCCGTCCTGCTCACCGCGCTGGGGGGCGAGACGGCGGGCGCGGAGGCCTCTGACCCCCGGGGGGTGCCGGTGCGCGCCGGCTTCGCGCTGCTCGAGGACGGCGGCACGGCGGTCGTCGAGGTGGCCGAGGCCAGCGGGCTCGCGCGGGTCCCGGCCGCGGAGCGCACGCCGGAGGCGGCCGTCGCGGCCTCCTCCTACGGCACCGGCGAGCTCATCGCCGCCGCGGTCGCGGCCGGCGCCCAGGTCGTCCTCGTCGCCGCGGGCGGCAGCGCGACCACCGACGCCGGCTTCGGCGCCATCGCGGCGATCGAGGAGCACGGCGGCCTGCGCGGGGCCAAGCTCGTCGTGCTCTGCGACGTCCGCACGCCGTTCGAGCAGGCGGCGGTCCGCTTCGCGCCGCAGAAGGGCGCGGACGCCGCCGCCGTCGATCTGCTGACGCGCCGCCTCGCCGACCAAGCCGCGTCGCTCCCCAAGGACCCGCGCGGCGTGCCGCTGACCGGCGCCGCGGGCGGCCTGGCCGGCGGGCTGTGGGCCCGCTTCGGCGCGACGCTCGAGCCGGGCGCGCCGTTCGTGCTCGAAGCGCTCGACTTCGACGACCGCATGCGCGCCGCCCACGCGGTCGTCACCGGCGAGGGACGGATCGACGCGACGACGCTCGAGGGCAAGGCGGTCGGCGAGGTGGCGGTCCGCTGCCGCCAGGCCGGCGTGCCGTGCCACGCCGTCTGCGGCGCCAACGCGCTCTCGCTCTTCGACCAGCGGATCCTCGACGTCCAGCACATCGCCGCGGCGCCGGCGCTCGGGGCGATCGAGGCCGCGGGCGAGGACATCGCGCGCCACCTGTGAGTAACCAGGCCCTCTCCCTGGCACTACCTACTCCCGATGGCCGAACGCCACCGCCCGTCGCTGTACCTCCCCACGCCCGGCGGGCGGCGGGCGATCGTCGTCGGCGCGGGGTCGTTCGGCACCGCCGTCGCGGTGCTGCTCGCCCGCGGCGGGCTGCGCACGACGCTCCAGGCGCGCACGCCCGAGCAGGCCCGCGCGCTGAGCGAGAAGCGCGAGAACGAGACGTACCTCCCCGGCGTCGCACTGCCGCGCGAGCTGCGGATCGAAGACGTCGGCGCGGGCCTCGGGCGGGCGGACTTCGTCTTCCTCGGCGTCCCGTCGCGCGGCCTGGACGAGGTGATCGAGGGACTGCGCGGCCACGGCCTGCCGTCGCGGGCGGCGGTCGTCTCGCTGGCCAAGGGGCTCGTGCCGCCGGACGGCCGGGCGCCGAGCATCCTGCTGCGCGCGCAGCTCGGCGAGGGCCGCGTCGCCGTCGTCGGCGGGCCGGCGCACGCGCAGGAGATGGTCAGCGAGGGCGCGGGGCTCGTCGCGGCGTCGACGAACGATCAGCTCGCCGCGGCGATCGCCGACGTCTTCCTGCGCGCCGGCGTCGTGTGCGAGGAGTCCAACGACCCCGTGGGCGTCGAGCTCGCGGGGGCGGCGAAGAACGCCGCCGCGCTGGCCGCCGGGGCGACGGAGGCGCAGGGCCTGAACGCCGCGGGCGCGGCGGCCGGCCACATCTTCGCCGAGGCGTGGCGCTTCGCCGAGGCGCAGGGCGCGCGGCCGGAGTCGCTCATCGGACTGGCGGGCACGGGCGACCTCGTCGCGACGGCGCTCGCGCCCCAGTCGCGCAACCGCCGCGCGGGCGAGCTGCTCGGCGAGGGCGTCCCGACCGCGGAGATCCCCGAGCGGATCGGCCAGGCGGTCGAGTCGCTCGAGTCGGTCCCCCTGCTCGCTGCCGCTCTGCGGGAGGCCGACGTCGACGCGCCGGTCACCACCGGCCTCGCGCGGCTGATCGCCGGCGACCTG
>DASVRH010000076.1:0-7238 GCA_036388715.1 Solirubrobacteraceae bacterium
CCTGCACGTCACCGCCGAGACGGCGAACCTCGTCCTCGCGCTGCGCGTGGGCGGGGCCGAGGTCGCGCTCTGCGCCGCGAACCCGTACACGGCGCAGCCCGACGTCGCCGCCGCGCTGGGCGACGGCGTCCACGTCGGCGACTACGCGAAGGGGATCGCGACGGTCGCCGCGTGGGGACCGGACGTCGTGCTCGACGACGGCGCCGAGCTGATCGCCGCGACGCACGAGCGCCTGCGCGGCGCGACCGAGGAGACGCGCAGCGGCCTCGTCCACGTCCGCTCGCTGGACCTCGGCTGCCCCGTGCTCGCGGTGAACGAGGCGACGGCGGAGCGCGCGCTGAACGACCGCTTCGGGACCGGGCAGTCGGCGCTCGACGGGATCGTGCGCGCGACGCACATGCTGCTCGCCGGGCAGACGATCGTCGTCCTCGGCTACGGCTGGACCGGTCGAGGGATCGCGCTGCGCGCCCGCGGCGCCGGCGCGTCGGTGGTCGTCTGCGAGGTCGACCCGCTGCGCGCGCTCGTGGCGCGGATGGAGGGCTTCGACGTGCTGCCCGCGGCGGTCGCCGCCGAGCGCGGCGACGTCTTCATCACCGTCACCGGCTCGCGCGACGTGCTGCGCCGCGAGCACTTCGACCGGATGAAGGACGGCGCGGTGCTCGCCAACGCCGGGCACTTCGACGTCGAGATCTCGCTGCCCGACCTCGGCGACGCCGCGACCGAGGTGCTGCCGCTCGTCCAGAGCTTCGAGCAGCCGGACGGCCGGCGGCTGAACCTCCTGGCCCGCGGGCAGGTCGTCAACCTCGCGGCGGCCCAGGGCCATCCCGCCGGCGTCATGGACGTCTCGTTCGCCCTCCAGGCGCTCAGCGCCGAGTGGCTCGTGCGCGAGGAGGTCCCCGCCGGCGTCCAGCCCGTGCCCCCGGCGATCGACGCCGAGGTCGCGCGGCTGAAGCTCGAGGCGCTCGGGGTCGACATCGACACGATGACGCCCGACCAGGAGGCGTACCTCAACCGCTGGCGCTGAACGCACCGGTTCATGTACTGTCGGCCCCTGCGCCGGATCGGACTCCTCTGCCCTCTCGTCGCGCTGCTGGCCCTCGCCGCGCCCGCGAGCGCCGACGACTTCTGCGTGACCGCCGCCGGCCAGGTCGCCCACGAGGAGTGCGACCTCCCCGGCGACACGGAGTCGTCCGACCTCAACGACGCCGTCGCGGACGCCAACGGCCATCCCGGCCCCGACCGGATCCTCATCGGCCCGGGCACCCATCCCGACCCGGGGGCGGCGGCGAACGCCGCCGGCGACCAGGACCTGACGATCGACGGATCCGGCCGGGACTCGACGTTCCTGCCGGTCAGCGGCAACAGCGACGAGATCGTCCACGTCAACGACCCGGACTCCGTCGTCAGCGACCTCGAGATACAGATGGCCGACGGCGAGAACCCCAACGGGATCGAGCTGAACGCCGGGACGATCAGGCGGGTCGACATCACCGGCGCGCCGAACAGCGGCTATGCCCTGTTCATGGCGGAGGGCGCCGACGCGGAGGACGTCGACGTGGACCTCACGCCGTCGGGCTCGACGAACTACGGCGTCTACGTCTATGAGAACGGGGCCGAGACGACCACCCTGACCGACGTCAGCGCCCGCGCGACGTACGGCGTGTTCCTGCCGTCCGGCGTGACCGTCGAGCAGCACCGCGGCGTGCTCCGTGGCGGCGTCATCGGGCTCTACCTCCCGGGCAACGGCCACAGCTACACGGGGGACTCGGTCGTGATCCGCGGCGTCGGCGAGGCGGGCCACGCGCTCGGAGTGCAGGCCACGAGCGGCGGCGCGGAGACGGCGCTCGAGCTGCGGAACGCGACGCTCTACACGCATGTGACCGGCCAGACGATCAACGTCTTCGCGGCGAACGGCGGCACGGTCGATCTGGACGTCACGGGCTCGGTGATGAACGGCCGCGGCAACCCGGACGTGTACCTGTTCGCCAGCGGGACGGGCACCGTCGTCGACGTCGACCTCGCGTACTCGTCGTGGCGGCGGTCCGAGTTCGTGACGGAGACCTCCGGCACCGGTTCGATCACCGTGACCGAGGGGCCCGGCAACGTCCCCGACGTGGACCCGCGGTTCGCGAAGGCCGGCACGGGCGACGTGCGCCTCTTCGGCGACTCCCCGCTCGTCGACGCGGGCGAGCCGGGACCGCTCGCGCCGGGGCAGAGCCCGCTCGACTACCTGCGCGGCGACCGGCTGCTCGACGGCGACGGCGACGGCACGGAGCGCCGCGACATCGGCGCCGACGAGTTCGACCCGGCCGACCCGCCGCCCGAGCCGCCGGACGACGGGGACGGGGGCGGCGGAGGCGGCGACGACGGTGGTGGCGGTGGAGCCCCGCCCCCCGTGCCCGGCCCCTTCGTCCCGCCGCCCGATCCGCCGCGCGTCCTCCCGCCGCCTCCGATCCTGCCGCCGTTGAGCGTGCGGGGCGGCAACCGCCGGCTCGACCGCCGCGGGCGGGTGACCTTCGTCGTCGGCTGTCCGGCGGCCGCGCCGGGGCCGTGCGCCGGCCGCGTGGTGCTGCGTCGTGCGCGCCGGCCGCTCGCGCTCGGGCGCAAGGCGTTCACGCTCGCCCCGGGCCAGGCCGGCAGGGTGCGGGTGAAGGTCGGGCGCCGCGGCCGACGCGCGCTCCGGCGCGCGAAGCGGCTGCGCGTCCGCGCGACGGTCACGGCGAGCAACGCTTCGGCGAGTCAGGTCACGTTCGTGCTGCGCCCGCGCCGCTGACGCGGTGCTCGATCGCCTCGCCACGGTTGCGCAGGAGCGCCCTCGCCGCGTGCTGCTCGCGACGCTGGCCGCGTTCGCCGTCGCCGTGGCGCTCGGGGCTCCGGTCGCGGGGCTGCTGTCGAGCGACGACGAGTTCGACGACCCGGGTTCGGAGAGCGAGCGCGCCGCGCGGCGGCTCGACTCGCTCTCGAGCGCCGACCAGTCGCCCGGCGTCGTCGTCCTCGTGCGCGGGGCCGACCCGCGGGCGCGCGTGCCGGCGCTGGCGGAGGAGATCGAGCGCGAGCCGCGCGTCGCGCGGACCGTCGCCGGCCCGCTCTCGCGCGACGGCCGCGCGACGTACGTCGCCGTCGTCATGCGCACCGGCGACGACGAGGACGACACCGCCGCGCGCATCGCCGACCGGCTCGAGGGAAGGCCGGGCGTCACCGTCGGCGGCCAGGCGCTGGCCGGCCACACGATCGGCGAGCAGGTCCAGGAGGACCTGGCCCGTGCGGAGCTGATCGCGTTCCCCGTGCTCTTCGTCGCGCTGCTGTGGGTCTTCCGCGGCTTCCTCGCCGCGCTGCTGCCGCTGTGCGTGGGGCTGCTCTCGATCTTCGGCACCTTCCTCGCGCTGCGGGTCGGCAACGAGATCACGCCGCTCTCGGTCTTCGCGCTGAACCTCGCGATCGCGATGGGGCTCGGCCTGGCGATCGACTACAGCCTCTTCGTCGTCTCGCGCTACCGCGAGGAGCTCGCGCGGGGCAGCCCGGACCCGCTGCGCCGGACGCTCGCGACGGCCGGCCGGACCGTGGCGTTCAGCGCCGTCACCGTCGCCGTGGCGCTGCTCGCGCTCACCGTCTTCCCGCAGCGCTTCCTGTACTCGATGGGCATCAGCGGCGCGGTCGCCGCGCTCTGCGCCGGGACGGTCACGCTCGTCGTGCTGCCGTCGCTGCTCAGCGTGCTCGGGCCGCGGCTCGACCGGCGGCCGGCCGAGCGGGGCTTCTGGTACCGCGAGTCGCGCTGGGTCATGCGGCGAGCTGGCCGGGTCGCCGCCGTCACCTCGGCCCTCCTCCTGCTCGCCGGCGCGCCGGCGCTGGGGATCGCCTTCACCGGCGTGGACGCGACGACGCTGCCCGAGGGCTCGCCGGTGCGCGCCGTCGACGAGGCGCTGCGCACCGACTTTGAGCCCCAGCCGACGACGCCGCTGGTCGTCACCGTCGAGGACGACCGCGACCCGCGCGCGTACGCGGAGCGGCTGCGCACGCTCGAGGGCGCAGCGGACGTCCTCGGGCCGCGGCGCGTGGGCGACGCCGCGGTGGTGGAGGTGGTGCCCGAGGGCCGCGCGCTGGGCGAGCCGGCGCAGGACCTGGTCGAGCGGGTCCGCGAGCCCGGCGTCGTCGTCTCGGGGCCGACCGCGTCGTTCGTCGACCAGCAGGACGCGCTGCTCGACCACCTGCCGATCGCGCTCGCGATCCTCGCGCTGACGACGTTCACGATCCTGTTCGTGATGACGGGCTCCGTCGTCCTGCCGCTGAAGGCGCTCCTGATGAACCTGCTGTCGCTGAGCGCCGCGTTCGGGCTGCTGGTGCTGGTCTTCCAGGACGGCCGTTTCGAGGGCGTGCTCGACTACACCTCGCAGGGCGCGCTCGAGTCGACCCAGCCGGTGCTGCTCTTCGCCGTCGCCTTCGCGCTGTCGACCGACTACGGGGTCTTCCTGCTGACCCGGATCAAGGAGGCGCGCGACGCCGGCGCGCCGAACGAGGAGGCCGTCGCGCTCGGGCTCCAGCGCACCGGCCGGATCGTCACGGCGGCGGCGCTGCTGCTGAGCATCGCCCTCGGCGCGTTCGCCACCTCGCAGGTCATCTTCATCAAGCAGGTCGGGCTCGGCACCGTCTTCGCCGTGCTCATCGACGCGACGATCATCCGCGCCCTGCTCGTGCCCTCGCTGATGAAGCTGCTCGGGGAGTGGAACTGGTGGGCGCCGGGGCCGCTGCGCCGCCTGCACCGGCGGATCGGGGTCGCCGAGGGTTAGCATCGCGAGGTGCCCAGCCTCCGGATCGCCCTCCTCGCCGTCGTCTCGCTCCTGCTCGCCGCGCCCACGGCCCGGGGGAGCGACAACCCCAAGGAGCTGGCCGACGCGGTCGCGAGCCAGATCGTCCACGTCGACGAGCGCGCGAAGGGCCGGGTCAGCCAGCGCGAGGCCGGCGACCTGCGGCTGCGCATCACCAGGCGCGACGTGGGCCGCATCAAGATCCTCGTCGTTCCGCCCGAGACGGCCGAGCGCAACGGCGGGCTCGTCTCGCTGACGAGCACGGTGGCGAAGATGATCGACCTGCGCGGCGCGCTGCTCACCGTCGCCGGGCCGGACGTGCGCGTCACGACCTCCTACGACAGCGGCCCGGCCGTGACCGCCGTGCAGGAGGCGATGAGCGGCCGGTTCAAGAAGCGCATCGCCGGCGACCTCGAGGAGGCCGTCGACGCGCTCGCGCGGGTCGACCCGGGCGCGGAGGCGGAGGGGCCGGCCCCCGGCGATCTCGGCGACATCGGCGAGGAGGCCAACGACTTCCTCGACGACATCGGCGACACGCTGAAGACGGTGCTGTTCGCGTTCATCGCGATCGTCGCCTTCCTCGTCCTCGTCCCGTTCCTGATCTGGGGCTACCGCGCGCGGCGGCGGCGCGCGGACGACCAGGAGGGGCTCCAGATCGCCCGTGAGAAGGCGCGGCAGGACCTCGTCGACGTCGGCGGCACGCTGCGCGAGCTCGACGCGGTCGACGTCGACGCGCCGGGGATCGACCCGGCGGGCCGCGACGCGCTCTCGCGCGCGCTCGAGCTCTACGACCAGGCCGACCGCGAGCTCAAGCGGGCCAACACCCGGCGGAGGTTCGACCAGGCGCGCACGACGCTCAACTCCGCGATCAGTCAGGCGACGATCGCGCGCCGCCGGCTCATGGGGGAGTCCAGCCAGGCGCCGAGCTCGCCGGGCGGCAGCGGCTTCGTCAATCCGTAGCCCTGGACGTAGTCGCAGCCGAGCGCGGCGAGGCGGTCGATCGTCGCGTCGTCCTCGGCGCCCTCGGCGATCACCTTCAGCCCGAGCGCGTGGGCGAGCTCGACGATCGAGGACACGATCGACGCGTCGCCGTCCTCGGCCATCCGCATGACGAAGCTCTGGTCGATCTTCAGCGTGTCGAGCGGCAGCTCGTGCAGGCGCGCGAGCGACGAGTAGCCGGTGCCGAAGTCGTCGATCGCGATCACGCCGATCCCGAGGCCGGTGAGCCCGCGCAGGATGCTCGCGGCGCCCTCGGCGTCGGTCATGACCGCGCCCTCGGTGACCTCGATCTCGAGCGCGCCCGCCTCGAGCCCGCGCCGCTTCAGCATCCGGTCGACCTCCTCGCGCAGCCGCCGGTCGTGGAGGATCGCGCCGGAGACGTTCACGGCGACGGCGACCTCGTGGCCCGCGGCGCGCCACTGCGCGCAGGCGTCGATGGCCTTCTCGAGGACCGTCAGCGTGAGCGGCCACATGACGTCGGTCCCCTCGACGACGGGGATGAAGCGGTCGGGCGGGTACTTCCAGCGCACGAGCGCCTCGGCGCTGTGCGGCCGGCCGGTGCGGACGTCGACGATCGGCTGGAAGTGCAGGTGCAGCTCGTCGCGCGCGATCGCCTGCCTGAGCTCGCGGACGAGCTCCACGCGGCGCGGGTCGTACTGGGCGCGCAGCGCGCGCGACGCGCGGACCAGCCCGGGCAGCGCGAGCAGGTAGACCAGCAGCGCGATGACGGCCAGCGCGATGACGAGGTTGCGCGTGCGCCGGTCGACGTCGGCGGCGGTGCTCGCGTACGGCTGCGTGACCTCGAGCGCGGCCGCCACCGGCCCGCCCGCGCGTCGCACGACCGGCGCCGCGGTGCGCAGCGTCTCGTCGTCGCCGGTGACGGCCGTCGCGGTGTCGCCGCGCAGCGCGTCGCGCACCTCGCGCGGCATCGGGCCGGGCCGCCCGTAGAGCACCTCTCCGTCGCGGCGCCACAGCCGCAGGCGCACGCCGGCCTCGCTCGCGCGGACCGCCCGCAGCTGGCGGTCGAGGTCGAGTCGGTCCTCCCGGCTCAACCGGCGATCGGGCGGCGGCAGGCGCGGCGCGAAGCTCGCCCGGGCGAGGATCTCGGCGCTCTCGGCCGCCCGGTCGAACGCCTGGTCGGCGATCTGCTCGTGGACGATCCGGCCGATGACGAGCGCGAAGAGCACGACCCCGATCAGCGCGATCCCGGTGATCGAGGTGACGAAGCTGCGCCGCCAGCGGTTGCGGAGTGCCCGCACGAACAGCACGATATGGCCGTGGGAGGAGGTCTCGGTGCACTCGCCGCTGCCGCCGCGGCGCGGCTGGCCGCCGCCGCGGGGCTGCTGCTCGCCGCCGCGGCGGTCGTCGTGATCGCGGGCGGGGGAGGGATGCTCGGGCCGCTCGGCGCCCTCGTCGGGACGGACGCCGAGCGCCGCT
>DASVRH010000077.1:0-13263 GCA_036388715.1 Solirubrobacteraceae bacterium
TCTTCGCGGGCCTGGCGAACTACGTCATCCCGCTCATGATCGGGGCGCCGGACATGGCGTTCCCGCGGCTCAACGCGCTGTCGTTCTGGCTCCTGCCGATCGCGGGCGTGATGATGATGGCGTCGTTCTTCGCGCCGGGCGGATCCTTCGCCTCCGGGTGGACGGCCTACGCCCCGCTCAGCACGACCTCACCCCTCGGTCAGGACTTCTTCACGATCGGGGTCCAGTTCGCCGGGGCGAGCTCCATCGCCACGGCGCTGAACTTCCTGGTGACCATCATCACCATGCGCGCGCCCGGGATGTCGTTCTTCCGGATGCCGCTGCTCGTCTGGGCGAACTTCTCGACGTCGCTGCTCGTCGTGATCGCGACGCCGTTCATCGCGGCCTCGCAGTTCTTCGTCCTCCTCGACCGCGCGCTGGGCTTCAACTTCTTCGACGCGGGCCAGGGCGGCGACGTCCTTATGTACCAGCACGTCTTCTGGTTCTACTCCCACCCGGCGGTCTACATCATGATGCTGCCGGGCTTCGGGATCATCTCGGAGATCCTCTCGGTGAAGTCCCGGAAGCCGATCTTCGGCTACCGGATGATGGCCTTCTCGCTGCTGGCCATCGTCGTGCTCGGCTTCACGGTCTGGGCGCACCACATGTTCGTCTCGGGCATGCAGTCGTGGATCCGCATCCCGATGATGATCACGACGGCGGTGATCGCGGTGCCGACGGGCATCAAGATCTTCTCCTGGCTCGCGACGCTGTGGCGAGGGGTGCTGCGCCTCGACACGCCGATGCTCTTCGCGCTCGGCTTCCTGACCATGTTCACCCTCGGCGGGATCAGCGGGGTGATGTTCGCGATGATCCCGATCGACATCCACACGAGCGACTCGTACTTCGTCGTCGCGCACATCCACTACGTGCTGTTCGGCGGGTCGGTCTTCACGATCCTCGCCGGGGTCTACTACTGGTTCCCGAAGATGACCGGGCGGATGTACGACGAGTCGCTCGGCAAGTTCCACTTCTGGACGACGTTCATCTTCTTCAACCTGTCCTTCGGGCCGATGCACCTCATCGGCGTGAAGGGGATGCCGCGTCGTGTGTACGACTACTCCGAGGCGTTCGCGAACTGGAACCTGTTCATCACCATCGCATCGTTCGGGCTCGGGCTGTCGTTTCTCGTCTTCGCCTACAACATCGTCGCGTCGTGGCGCGGCGGGCCGCGGGCGGCGGCGAACCCGTGGCGGGCGCTCACGCTCGAGTGGCAGGTCTCCTCTCCCCCGCCGATCTTCAACTTCGACCACATCCCGACCGTGGTCGGCGGCCCCTACGAGTACGGCGTGCCCGGCGCGGTGCACGGCGTCTTCAAGGAGGGCGCCGAGGTCAAGCAGCCGGCCGGCGCCGCGGTCGAACCGAGTCCTTCTTCGAGGGAGTGAGCTGAGGCATGGCGAAGCGAGTGCTGGTCGTCGCGAACCGGACCGTCGGTGGCCGCAAGCTGCTCGAGGCGGTGCGGTCGCGCGCGTCCGAGGGCGAGACCGAGTTCCACCTGGTCGTCCCGCTGTCGCGCCCGCGGCACGGCAACGTGATCTACGACCACGCCGAGCGCGACGCGGCCCAGCTGCGCATCAACCTGTCCCACGCCTTCCTCAAGCGCGAGGGCGTCGACATCACCGGCGAGGTCGGCGACGAGGACCCCTTCACCGCGACGCTCGACGCCGTGGCGACCTTCGCGCCCGACGAGATCATCGTCTCGACGCTGCCCGAGACGCGGTCGGGCTGGCTGCGCCGCGACCTGGTCGAGCGCATCCAGGACGAGACCGGGCTGCCGGTCGAGCACCTGGTCACCGACCCCGAGTCCGAGGGCCTCGCCGTCGCGGTGACGCTGGTCGTCGCGAACCGGACGTCGGGCGGCACCGACCTGCTCGATGTCCTCAAGCGCCAGGCGTCGGAGGACTCCGCGCGCGTGTTCGTCTGCGTCATCCCGCAGGAGGGCGGCCAGGGGCACGCGGCGCACACCGCGCGCGAGCGGCTCGGCCGCCTGCTGCGCACGCTGCGCGAGAACGGCGTCCTCGCCTCCGGGATGATCGGCGACCCCGATCCCTACGACGCGACGATGAACGCGCTCGACCTGTTCACGGTCGACAAGGTCGTGATCTCGACGCTGCCGGGCGAGAAGTCCGGCTGGCTGCGCAACGACCTCGTCTCGCGCGTGCGCGGGAACACGACGGCCGAGGTCGAGCACGTCGAGGTCGACGTCACGGAGACGGCGAACGTCTGATGGAAGCCGCCGCCCTCCCCCACCACGAGCACCACGGTCCCCCGCCGGCGAACTCCTCGTCGCGCGTGGAGCCCCAGCTCCTCGGGATGCTGCTTTTCATCATCTCGGAGATCATGGTCTTCGGGGCCTTCTTCACGGCGTACTTCTTCATCCGCGTCGTGGCCGGCTCGGACTGGTTCCCGGTCGAGGACTTCGAGCTGCCGAAGCTCGTGGCGGGCGTCAACACGGCGATCCTCGTGTCGTCGTCGCTGACGATGCACTGGGCGCTCGAGGGCGCGAAGCACGGCAACCGCCAGCACCTGAAGGTCGGGCTGCTCCTGACGCTGCTGCTCGGCTCGACCTTCCTCTTCGTCCAGGTCAACGAGTACATCAACCTGACGCAGGAGGGCCTGACGCCGTCGGCCCTGGCGCAGGGGTCCGTCTTCTACGGGCTGACCGGGCTGCACGGCGCGCACGTCTTCATCGGCCTGACGCTGCTGCTGTTCGCGACGGTCCGCGCGTTCCGCGGGCACTTCACGCCCGAGGAGCACCGCGGCGTCGAGGTGCCGGGGATCTACTGGCACTTCGTCGACGTGATGTGGATCCTCGTGTACTCGAGCGTCTACCTCCTCTAGTCGCGTTGCGGCTGCCCGGCAACCCGCTCCGCACCGAGTCGGCGGCGTTCGGGTGGCTCCTCATCGTCGGCGCCGCGGTCCTCGCCATCACGCTCGTCACGCTGCTCCTACGCGCCGTCTTCTGAGCGCCCTGGTCCTCCGCCTGCAGGTCGAGCTCGCCCCGTCGGATCGGGGTGGGCGGCGACGGCCCCTGATCGACGGCTACCGCGCGTCGCTGTCCTTCGGTCGCCGGCGGCGCGACGAGCCGGTGGTCCATGACGCCGTGCTCGTGCTGGAGGAGGGCGCCTCGCTCGCTCCCGGATCGTCGGGCGTCGCGCGCGCGTGGGTCGTCTCCCCCGACGAGCTCCCGCACGTGGTCGCGCCCGACGCGATCGCGACGCTGCTCGAGGGCGACCGGATCGTCGGGCGGGCCACGATCCTCGAGGTGCTGAGCGACGACACGCCTCAGCCCCTCGGAGATCTCGCGGCGGCGAAGTCGCGCCGTCTCTACGCGCGCAGCGAGAACGGCGGGTAGTCGTCGGTGACGAGCATGAACGCGTACGCGGTGACGCGGTTCGTCCAGCGGCCGACGCCGACGAGGTAGTCGAAGATCCCGCGCGGGAAGCGGCCGGTGAAGAGGATCGCGAACCACGCGGCGAGGACGGCGAACGCGGCGACCACGTAGAGCACGAGCAGCACGACGTAGTGCGGGATCGCCAGCAGCCACTTGACGAGCGGCAGGCCGCGGTTCAGGCGCTTGGCGTCGGGATAGGCGACGTCGAGGTGGACGCTCTGGCCCTCGTCGGTCGAGGGGTAGCGGTCGTCCATGAGCGCGGCGTAGACGCCGACGCGGTTCTGGAAGCGCAGCAGCTCGACGTTGAAGTCGAACCACCAGCGCGGGTACTTCTGGCGGAAGACGATCGTCAGCAGCGGCGGGATGAAGAGCAGGCCGGCGCCGCCGATCGCGACGGTCGTCGTGTCGGCCTCGCCGAACACGCCCGTGGCCCCCTCGATCGCCCCCAGCACGATCAGGATCGGGATCACCAGGAGCAGGCGGAAGGCCGTGGTCAGGCGATTGAGGTCGCGGTCCGGATAGTCGACGTCGAAGGTGAGTGGTGGAGTGAGGGCGGAGGCGGTCATGTGGTCTTTCCTGACGTACGGTGTATGCTTACGTCGTAAGCCTACCTTACAGCGTAAGTGAAAGTCAAGCCATGAGTCCCAAGAGACGTGCACCCCTCTCCCGCGAGCGCGTGCTGCGCGCGGCGATGAAGCTCGCCGACGCCGGCGGCTTCGAGTCGCTGTCCATGCGCAAGCTGGCCGGCGCCTGCGGCGTCGAGGCGATGTCGCTCTACAACCACGTCTCGAGCAAGGAGGACCTCCTCGACGGCCTCGTCGACCTCGTCTTCGCCGAGCTCGAGCAGCCCACGCCCGGCGAGGGCGACTGGAGGACGGCCATGCGACGCCGGTCGATCTCCGTGCGCGAGGTGCTCAACCGCCACCGGTGGGCCGTCGGCCTCATGGAAGGGCGCCTCGCCCCCGGGCCCGCGAGCCTGCACGCCCACGACGCGACGATGGGCACCCTGCGCGAGGCGGGCTTCTCGTTTCGCGGCGCGGTCCACGCCCTGTCGGTGCTCGACGCCTACACCTACGGCTTCGCGCTGCAGGAGAAGAACCTCCCCTTCGAGGAGCCCGGCGAGGTGACGGAGGTGATGGCGGTGCAGCAGGCCAACGTGCCGGACATGGCCTCCTACCCCTACCTCGTCGAGGTCGCCACCGAGATGGCGAAGGAGGGCTACGACTACACCACCGAGTTCGAGTTCGGCCTCGACCTCATCCTCGACGCGCTCGAGCGCTTCCGGCTCGCCGCACAGACGGCGCCTAGTCGCAGAACCGCCTGATCCCGCGGCGCAGCAAGATCACGGCAACGATGTTCGCCGGCGGCTTGCCTACCGCGGCGGCGACCGCGTCGGCCACGGTCGCGGCCTCCGTCATGGCGTCGAAGCCGCCCGTCTCCAACCGGTCGCGGACAGGGCCGCACAGCTCGCGCCGCAGCTCGTTGCGTTTGTCGTCGAGCCACGACCGGGCGAACCGCACCTTGCGATCGATGTCGGATGGGCCGAAGCCGGGGCCCGACCCCAGCAGCCACTCCCCCACCTCCTCGAGAAGGTCCTCATCGTCGAGCGCGAACGCATCTTCGAGCGAGAGGAGGGCATCCTCAGCCACCCTGGCCCCCGACGGTCAGATGGCGGCCGGCGAGCCGGGCGGCGACCAACGCGAAGGCAGCCTCGTCGCCGGTCGTAAGCGGGAACGGCGGATGGGCGAACACTTCACGGAGCGTCGAGAACCCGAGCGCGGCACCGGGATCGAGCAGCTGGCGCCGACGTCGCTCCTTCGGGACGACACGGGCCAATGCACGCGAGAGGTCGCCCTGTTCGAGCGCATCGAGCAGCAGCCCGCCCTCGCTGGTCGCGTCGCGCCGGGCCTCGACGGCGAGCTCATCGACCGGCACGGTGTGGAGGCGATCCCACGTCGTGAGCAGGTCCGGCGTGACCTCCGGTTGGACGGTGACCATCGAATCGCCCCATAGCAGCGGCCAGAGGTCCTGCGGGAAGGGCTCGTCCAGCTTCGAGGCGCCCATGATCGCGCTCATGAAGGCGAGCTGGAGCAGCTCGGTCCGGTGGTCACCGCTCGGAAAGATCCGCTCGAGCGTGGCCCATCGCGCCCAGGCCTCGGGATGCGTGCGATTGGGTCGCACGTACAGCGCCCGCTCGGTGACGTGCATCGCGAACAGAGCGATGAACGCACTCCATAGCGCGGTGTCCGACGCGGCGGGGTCGTCCGCCGTGACCTCCTTGATGAAGTTGAAGGCCCAGCCGTCGGCCTGAAGCTCCTGCATCTGGCTCACCGTCACCGGACCGTCCGGCGCCTCCGGCTCGAGCGGAACCGTCTGATGGCCGTGCACGATGTGAGCGATCTCATGGGCGATGACGAACCTCACCGCGCCGGCGGCCATCGTCCGTGCGATGTCGGCGCTCCGATCGTCGAAGCGGGCCGGGGCGGCCGGCGCGCTCCCCGTCATCCGCTGGCCGAGGAGTAGGTAGCGGAGGATCGCGGTGACCCTGGAAGTGCTCTCGCGCATCTCGCGCTCGCGCTTGCGGCGGCGGAGCGTCAGCCGGCTGACAGCCGTGGAGACATCGAAGTACGTCAAGACGTTCGCGAGGCAGATCAGGTTCTCCTGGAGGGCGCGCGAGACCAGGACCAGGTGCGAGCCGTCGTCGAACGAGCGAAATGACGCGGAGGCCTCGCCGTCCACGAGCGTCCGCACGGGGAAGCGAGCAGCGGTCCAGCGCAGCTCTGGGTGCTCCCGCTGGAGGTGCCCCACGAGCTGTGCGCCGAGGACCCACGCCATCTTGCGATGGACCGTCTCGTGAACGGCTGGGTCGACCCTGACCCCCTGTAGAACAAGGGCGGCCTCTTCCCTGGAGTAAGGCTGGTCGAACGTCTCGGAGACCCCCAAACGGTGAAGGTGCTGCTGCGCGAGAGATCCGGGGCCGCCTGGCTCCATGCAGGGACCGCGCCTAGCCGTTGGGGACGACGTAGTCGAAGCGGATGGCCGTGTCGTCGCGGCGCCCGCGGAGGTTCGCCTCGAACCGGCGCATCCAGCGCTTGGCCACCCGATGGGCCGTGGCGCAGCTGCCGCCGGTGACCTGGAGCTCGAAGACGCCGAACGTCTTCGGCCCGCCGGGCTCGAAGGGGTAGCGCAGGTCCGCGGACTTGCACACCCGGGTCGCGGCGGCCGAGGCGGTGGCGGGCGCGCTCGCGAGAAGGGCGAGCGCGACGCCGGCGCAGACGAGAAGGAGACGCATCCCAGGGCGATCTTAGGGAACCCCCCGATTCACTCCCGGGGCGCCGCGGCCAGAGTGCGCGCCATGCTCCGAAAGACCGTCCTGATCGCCACGGCGGTGGCCGCGCTGACCGCCTCCGCCTCCCCTGCCCTGGCCGGGCAGATCGTCTACTCCACCGAGCCCGCCGACGGCGACGCGCAGATCCGCGTCATGAACGACGACGGCTCGAACGATCGCCTGCTCGTCCACGAGGACGACATCCCGGGCGCCGAGTCCGTCTACAAGCCCTACGTCAGCCCCGACGGGGACACCGTCGTCTTCCAGGCCCGTACGCCCGGGCCGGGCAGCGCCGGCGTCTACTGCGGCTTCCGCTGCTCCGGGATCTACGCCTACAGCGGCGGGACGGTCACGCGGATCTCGCAGGATCCGATCGACTGCCCGCCGGGCGATCTCTGCCTCGGCCTCGACGTCGACCCGCGCGTCACGGGCGACGGCTCGCACCTCTTCTACCAGCTGATCTACGGCGAGCCCGGCGGCGCCTACGGCACCCCGCAGACGACGTCGACCTACTACTACCGGACGACTACGCCGGGCGGCGGCGACGAGGTCGAGGTGCCGCACAGCTCCTGCGGCGAGGGCACGAACGTCACCCCGAACCCGGCCGTCGACGGCCAGTTCGCCCTCAGCGCGTACTGCATGGACGGCAACTACGGGCTGAAGGTCATGGACATGGACGGCGGCGAGGAGACCATCGGCTACGACGACGCCGAGTTCTCCAACCCCGTCTTCCGCGGCGACGGGCAGGTCCTCGCCGGCGCCGAGGACGGCAACGACCCGGGCATCTGGCTCTACCCGCGCGACGGCTCCAACCCGACGCGCCTGGTCGACATCGCGTGGGACGACGACCGCCGCCCGTTCGACACGAACCCGACGTTCGTGGGCGACGACAAGGTCGCGTTCATCGACGGCGAGACCATCCGCACCGTGTCGACCTCGTGCAGCTCCTGCTCGCTCGACTCGACGACGTCGCTGGGCTCGGCCACGGGCGTCGACGCGATCGCCTGGACGTCGCGGGACATCCCGAGCCCGGCCCCGCAGGGCCCGGTCGACGGCGGTGGCGGCGGCGGTCAGCCCACGCCCGGCCCCGTGAACCCGGCGCCCACCCCGGCCCCGCCGGTCACCCCGCCCGCGCAGGCGTTCCTCCTCAAGGCCCCGGCGAAGGCGAAGCTCGCCAAGGCACTGCGCAGCGGCATCAAGGTCCCGTTCGCGGCGGCCAAGACCGGCCGGCTGACGATGAGGGCCACGGTCACCCCCGCGCTGGCGAAGAAGCTGCGCCTGGTCAAGCGCAAGCCGCGCAAGCCGGTCGTGGTCGCGCGCGGCGCCACGACGGTCACCAAGGCCGGCGACGCGACCGTGACGCTGAAGTTCACGGCGGTCGCCAGGAAGCGGCTGAAGCGCTCGCGCACGGTCCCGCTGAAGCTCGCGGGCACGTTCGCCGGGACCGCGGTGTCCGGACGGCTGACGCTGGCCCGCTAGCGGCGCGGGAGGGCGGCGATGAGTTCGCCGCCCTCCTATCGTCATACCGCCATGCGAATCATCCTGAGTGACTTCATCAGCCTCGACGGCGTCGTCCAGGCCCCCGGCGGCAAGGAAGAGGACACCGACGGCGGCTTCCAGAACGGCGGCTGGTCGCACCCGTTCTTCGACGAGGAGACGATGGGCTCCGCGTTCGACGAGATCATGAAGGCGAACGAGGCGCTGCTGTTCGGGCGTCGTACGTGGGAGGTGATGGCCTCCGCGTGGCCGGACCGCGCCGGCGACCCGTTCGCCGACCAGATGAACGCCATCCCCAAGTACGTCGCGTCGCGGACGCTGTCGGCCGACGAGGCGTCCTCGCGGTGGACCAACACGACGCTGCTGGGCGGCAACGACGCGATCGGCGCCATCCGCGAGCTGCGCGAGCGCGAGGGCGGCGGCCTGCAGGTCATGGGCAGCGCGACGCTGGCCCGCCAGCTCGTCGAGCACGACCTCGTCGACGAGTACCGCCTGATGATCGAGCCGATCCTGCTCGGCGGCGGGAAGACGATCTTCCCCACCGACGGTCAGGCCCGCACGCTCGAGCTCGTCTCGATGACGCAGGCCAAGACCGGCGTCCTGGTCGCCACCTACCGGCCGGCCTAGCCCGCCCGCCAGATCGCGTCGAACGCCCGCTGGTCGAGCGGGAGGAGCCAGCACGCCGCGATGCGGCTGCCGGCCACCTCGTAGAGCCCGACCGTCGACCAGCGGCGCTCGGCGCCCCGGATCGTCGCGACGCCGTCGGTGAGCGCGGCGATCCGTTCGCCGTCGCCGGTGAGGACGTCGAGGCGGTGCATGCGGAACGTCCGGTCCGAGAGCGCGCGGCGGCGCTCGAAGTAGGCGAGGACCTCCTCGATGCCGCGGTGGGTGCCGGCGATCGCGCTGTCGCCGGGCACGGTCCACGTGACGTCTGGATCGAGCAGCGAGCGGAGGACGTCGTCGGGCTCGCCCGCGTAGAACGCGCTCTGCGCGTCGTGCAGGCAGTCGAGGAGGTGGATCGCGGCGGCGCGACTCACGCCGGAGCGGCTGCCGCTCCCCTGCGCCAGGCGCGCTCGAAGTCCCGCATGAGCATCGGGTACACGAGCAGGTGGCGGAACGGCTGGATCGCGAGCATGTACGCGTTGCCGAGCAGGCCGTTGCGCTTGACGAGCACCGCCATCTGGCCGCGGTAGCCGCCCTCGCCGTCCGGGACCCAGCCGAGGTGCAGCACGCCGTGCACTGTGCGGTTGGCGATCTCGGCGGCGAACTCGTCCTCGGTCTCGTACAGCGGCTTGAAGGGCAGCGACTCGTGGTCGGGCAGCCGCTGGTCGCGCAGGTCCGCGGGCAGGCGGTCGCGCAGCGAGGGAACGCGCGCGTCGAGGCCGGAGTCGTCGTCGTCGAGCCCCAGGAGCTCCCCCACCTTCCAGCGGATGGCGAACAGCGCGCGGACGACCGGGTGGCCGCTGCGGCCGGGGTCGAGCTTCGTCGCCATCTCGACGAGGCGGTGGAAGTCGCCGGGGCCGCCGGGCGTCGGCAGCGCCCAGACGTCCTCGAGGTCGAAGTCCGCCGTCAGCTCGTGGATCCGCCACGGGCGGGAGGTGTGGGCGCCGGTGGGGAGCTTCGTGTCCATCGTGGGCGAACTGTAGGATAGATACATACATGCATGTACGTATCTCACAGGCCGAGCGGAGCGCACGGACGCGCGGCGCCCTGCTCGAGTCGGCCGCCCGCGGGCTCTCGCGCCACGGCTACGGCAACCTGCGCCTCGAGCAGGTGGCGCGCGACGCCGGCTACACGCGCGGCGCGCTGTACCACCAGTTCCGCGACAAGGAGGAGCTGGCGCTCGCCGTCCTCGAGTGGGCCGACCGCACCTGGCAGGAGGAGGTCGGCGCCGCCGCCGAGGAGGAGGGCGACCCGGTCGCGGTGATGCGCGCGCTCGCCCGTGGCCACGCGCGGCTGTGCCGGCGCGACATCGCCCGCGTCGCGATGGCGCTGCGCGTCGAGTTCAGCGGGCAGGACCATCCGCTCGCCGAGCAGCTCGCGCGGGTCACCGAGGGGCTCGTGAAGCGGCTGACGCGCCTCGTGCAGGCCGGGCGCCGGAACGGCTCGATCCCTCCCGGCCCGCCGGCGCGCGCGGTCGCGCTGGCGTTGATCGGGGCGCTCGAGGGCGCGGTGATCATGCTCGCGGGACAGGAGCCGCACGACGAGGAGCTCGCGGCGCGCGTGGTGGCCGGGATCCTCGGGGTCGAGGAGCCCTAGAGCGCGCCCGCGGCCTTCCGCCGGCGCCGCGCGGGAGCCTACGCGTCGCGCAGGGCCGAGGCCGCCCACGCCCAGCACGCGAGCCCGAGCACGTTGATCGCGACGCCGCCGGCCGCCATCTCGTCGAACCGGCCACGGTCGCGGCGCTCGAGGAGGGAGACGGCCGCGTCGAAGCCGTCGACGAGCGCGTTGAGGCGCAGCGCGTCGCGCGCGCCGGCCGGCGCGTTCGCCGTCGTCAGCGTGTGGATCGCGATCGCGCTCTGCGCGCCGCCGAACCCGCGCAGGTTCATCCGCGGGTCCGGGTGGCCGCGCAGGCTCGGCGCGAGCCGACCTCCCATCCACTCGGGCGCGAGGACGCACCCGAGCCCGTACGCCAGCCTGCCCACGCTGCCCACGACGAACGGCGCTCTCCATCCCGACATCGGACCGGCTCCTCTCCTCCGGGGCGACGAGTCTTACCGGTCGCGCGGGGCGCGGTCGGTGAGGCCGGTCACAGCCACCGCCTCCCACAGCCCGGAGGCGACCGCGCCGGCCGCGAAGTACAGGCAGGGCAGCCAGGGGGCGACGCCGGCCAGGCCGTCGGAGTCGGCCGCGTACTCGGCGGCGCCCACCTCCACGAGGGCGATCTCGGCGGCCGGGCCGAGCACCGCGGCAAGCGCGGCGATCGCCAGGGCGCCGCGCGACGGGTCCCACCAGGCCCAGACCGCCGCCGCGACGGCGGCCGTCAGCACGACCGAGACGGTCTCCGGCTGCCCGCGCAGCACGGCGGTCAGGGCGTAGAGCGCGAGGACGACGGCCGCGCCGGCGAGCGCGTCCGTGCGGTCGCGGGCCCGCAGCGCCGGGAGCCGCGCGCGCCGGCCGGCGTCCGCCGCCAGCAGCACCGAGCCCGCGATGAGCAGCGGGAACCACAGCTTGCTCTCCCAGACCGTGGGGACCCACGAGGGCTCGTAGCGCGTGGTGCCCGAGGCCACGTGGCAGGCGTCCCCGGCGAGCCCGACCACGAGGCCGAGCGCCGCGATCGTCAGCGGTGTGCGCACCCGGAGAACCATGTCACGTGGGGGACCGGGGTCGGATGACGGGGACATCCCCGATGTACGTCCCCCGGCCGCGCACGAGAGTCCGCCCATGCCCCGAGTCATCCTCACCGCCCTCGTCGCCGTCCTCCTCCTCCCCGCCGCCGCGCTCGCGGCCCCGGCGAAGATCAGCCCCAACGCGCCGGCCGTCTCGGACGCCGGCGACGCGACCGTCGAGGTCGCCAACCCGAACCCGTACGTCCTGCGCGGCAAGGCCTCGTTGGCGGCCGGCGGCCGGAAGGTCGCGTCGCGCTCCGTCCGCCTCGGCAAGCGCTCCGTCTCGGAGGTGAGGCTCTTCGTCGGCACGGCCGGCGTCGACGCACTGCGCGCCGCGGGAGGCCGCGCCACGCTCACGCTGAAGCTCTCGGGCCGCGGCCGCGCCTCGACCGCCCGCCGCGCGCTGACGTTCACGCTGCCCGGTGGGCCGCCGGCGCCGGCCGCCCCGCAGGGCGACGTGTCCCCTGCCCCCGCCGCCCAGACGCGCTGGGTCGGCCGGATGGGCACCGAGGGCGACTACGACGACTTCGAGCTGACGATCGAGAACGGCCAGATGACGCTCACGAAGCCGGCCCTCGTGCCCGTCTCGTGCTTCGAGAACGGCGGCGGGTACGCCAGCGCGCTCTCCTTCGAGCTGTTCGACGCCATGGGCCCGTGGGCCGTGGGCGCCGACGGCAGCACGGAGAAGCAGGGCATCGCGGTCAACCAGCTCGTCCACGGCGGCACCCGCACGATCACGTACAAGGTCGAGGGCCTGACGCAGGACGCCGGCCGCGTCACCGGCAAGCTCGCGATGTCGTACTCGGACTCCCAGTACGACGTCTTCAGCGCCTCGATCACGTTCGTCAACTGCTTCGGGTCGCAGTCCTTCGAGGCGATCCCGGCGTAGGGCCGAGCCCACCCCGCTCCTCTAGGCGGCGAGGAGGGCGGAGACGACCACCGCGTCCTCCCACGCCATCCCGGTGCTCTTGAAGAGCCGGGGCGCGCCGGCCTCCGGGACCCGCTCGCCGCGGACGAGCGCGGCGAGCGGGAGGAGGTCGGCGGCGGCGAGGCCCGCGAGGACGACGTCTCCGGCCTCGCGCAGCGCGGTTGCCTCCGTCTCGACGACGACGGTGGCGCGGCGGGCGAGCGTCTCGTCGATCTCGCGCGCGTCCGGCTCGTGGGCGCCGATCGCGACGACGGTTGCGTGATCGGCGACGAGCGCGCCGTCGAAGAGGGGCTCGCGGGCGGTGGTGCAGCAGCAGACGACGTCGGCGGCGGCCACGAGCACGTCGCGGTCGGCGTCCTCGCGGCCGAGCAGGTCGACGTGGTCGATCGGGCGGACGGCACGGATCGCCTCGACGTGCGCGTGGGCCTATGGCCCACGGCCGAAGACGAGCAGGCGCCTCGCGTCCTCGGCGGCGAGGTGGCGGACCGCGAGCGCGGACACGGCGGAGGTGCGCACGTTCGTCACGGCGACGCCGTCGAGCACGGCGACGGGCGCGAGCGAGGACGGGTCGAACGCGACGCAGACGCCCTGCACGCGCGGCTCGCCGCCGACGGTCACGACCTTCACGACCGGCATCCGGGCCGCGGTCGACGGCATCACGAGGAGCTCGCCGGCGCCGGCGACGGTGCGGGGTGGATCGGCCTCGGGGTCGAGGCCGGCGAGAAGCGCGGCCTCGAGCGCGTCGCGG
>DASVRH010000078.1:0-4951 GCA_036388715.1 Solirubrobacteraceae bacterium
GCGAGCGTGGGCATCTTCGCGATCAGCCGGATCGTCTGGATCATCCGGTTGTCGGGGTCCTGGATCTGGTTCGCGTCGGGGTAGAACGTCGACAGCGCGCCGACGCCGCCGCAGAGCATCCCCATCGGGTGCGCGTCGTAGCGGAAGCCCTGCATGAACGCCTTGAGGTTCTCGTGCACGAAGGTGTGCATGGTGATCTCGTGCGCCCAGGCGTCGAGCTCGGCCTGCGTGGGCAGCTCGCCGTGCACGAGCAGGTAGGCGACCTCGAGGTAGCAGGACTGCTCGGCGAGCTGCTCGATCGGGTAGCCGCGGTACTCGAGGATCCCCTTGTCGCCGTCGATGAAGGTGATCGAGCTGCGCGTCGACGCGGTGTTCGTGAACGCCGGGTCGTAGGTCATGAGGCCGAAGTCGTCCTCGTTGACCTTCATCTGGCGGAACTCCATCGCGCGGACGGTCCCGTCGGTGACCTCGAGCTCGTACGTCTTGCCCGTGCGGTTGTCGGTGACCGTCAGCGAGTCCTTGCGGTCGGCGCCTGCGCCGTCGCCGCCGGACTGCTGCTGGGTCTGCGTGTCGGCGCTCATTGTTGTCTCCCTACCCGACTACGTCGAAATCACGACCATGGCCGCCATGGTCAGGACGACCAGGACGGCGCCGAGCATCGCGATGGCGCGCGTCGCCGAGTCCGGGAGGTCCGGCTTGCGGATCCCGATCGTCGCGACGACCACGGCGAAGATCGCGAGGACGATGCCCATCACGACGAACAGCGTCTCGGAGTGGCCGTGGTTCTCGGCCTCGGTTGCGGCGGCGAGCAGCGATGCGGCGTCCATGGAGGGAAAGCTACCGCTGCGCGCCGCGGGCGGCGTCGCGCGCCGCCGCCGGGGTGCGCGTGCGCGGGGGCGGCGGCAGGAGCGTGTCGCCGTGCGGGCCGCGCCGGCGCGGGCCGCGGCGCGGACGATCCGGCCCGCCGTCGCGGTCGCCGATGCCGCCGTCGTCGTCGCCGGCCACCGGCTCAGGATGCGCGTTGACCGCGTACCAGACGATGTACAGCAGCATCGCCAGCGGGATCTTCAGCGCGAGCATGATCCACAAGAAGCCCCAGACCTCTCCCACGGGGCGGAGGGTACTCCGATCAGGAGCGCAGTTCGATGGGTGCGTCGTCGAAGTGCGTGATCCGCGCCAGCTCGCGGACGCGGCCCGACACCTCGTCGGCGGTGAGGCGCTGCACGCGCTCGGTCCCGAACTCCTCGACGTTGAACGACGCGATCGCCGTGCCGTACGCCATGGCGCGCCGCAGCAGCTCGTCGTCGATCGACTCGCGCCCGTACGCGGCGAGGTAGCCGACGAAGCCGCCGGCGAACGAGTCGCCCGCGCCCGTGGGGTCGAGGACGGTCTCGAGCGGATAGGCGGGGAGGGCGAAGAAGCCGTCCTCCGTGAACAGCGCGGCGCCGTATTCGCCCTGCTTGGCGACGACGACGCGCGGGCCCATCTCCATCACCTTGCGCGCGGCGCCCATGAGGCTGGCCTCGCCGGTGAGCTGCTTGAGCTCGGCGTCGTTGAGGAGGACCGCGTCGACCGCGCCGATCGTCTTGACCAGCGAGTCGCGCGCGATGTCGATCCACAGGTTCATCGAGTCCATCGCGACGAACCGGGCGCGCTCGCACTGCCGGCGGACCTCGAACTGGAGGTCGGGCTGGATGTTGGCGAGGAAGAGGACGTCGGCGTCCTGCGACTCGGGTGACAGCTTCGGCTCGAACGTCTCGAAGACGTTGAGCTGCGTGTCGTGGGTCGTGCGCGAGTTGAGGTCGAAGTGGTACTCGCCGTGCCAGAAGAACGTCTTGCCGCCCTCGACGTGCTCGACGTCGTCGGTGTTCGTCCCGCGCGTGCGGAGGATGTCGTACTCGGCCTCGCCGAAGTCGTCGCCGACGGGCCCGACCACCCGGACGTCGTCGAAGAAGCTCGCCGCGAGCGCGAAGTGGGTCGCGGCGCCGCCGAGCATGCGCTCGCGCTCCCCGAAGGGGGTCTTGACGCGATCGAAGGCGATGGATCCGACGACGGTGACGGTCATGGCGCGGCGCAGGAGGCTAGCGTCCGGGTCCCATGCGCGCTGTCCAGATCCAGGAGTTCGGCGGGCCCGAGGTGCTGCGCCTCGTGGACGTCCCCGCGCCCGAGCCGGGCGAGGGCGAGGTGCTCATCCGCGTCACCCGCGCCGGGCTGAACTTCGCGGACACCCACACGCGCGAGAACGCCTACATCGCCAAGCACGACCTGCCGCTCATCCCCGGCACCGAGGTCGCGGGCGTGCGCGAGGACACCGGCGAGCGCGTCGTCGCGCGGCTGCCCGGCAGGGGCGGCTACGCGGAGTACGCCGTCGCCCCCGCCGAGGCCCTCGTGCCGATCCCGGAGGGGCTCGCCGACGAGGTCGCGCTCGCGCTGCTCATCCAGGGCACGACCGCCTGGCACCTCTTCCGCACGGCCGCGAAGCTCGCCGAGGGCGAGTCGGTGGTGGTGCACTCGGCCGCGGGCGGGACCGGGTCGTTGTGCGTGCAGCTCGGCAAGGCCTTCGGCGCGCGTCGCGTCATCGCCACCGCGGGCAGCGAGGACCGGCGCGCGCTCGCGCTCGAGCTGGGCGCCGACGCCGCGACGGACTCAGCGGCCGACGGCCTGGGCGAGCGGCTGCGCGAGGCGAACGGCGGCGAGCCCGTCGACGTCGTGCTCGAGGCGGCGGGCGGGAAGGTCTTCGAGGAGTCGCTGCGCGCGCTGGCGCCCTTCGGCCGTCTCGTCGTCTACGGCATCTCCTCGCGCGAGCAGGTCGAGGTCCGCACGGGGTCGCTGCTGAAGCGCTCGCAGGCGGTGGTCGGGTTCTGGATGAACCACCTGACGCCGGCGATGTGGGAGGAGGCTCTGACCGACCTCTTCGACCGTGCTCGTACCGGCTCCCTGCGCGTGGTCGTCGGTCCCGTGTACGCGTTGTCCGACGCGCGGGTCGCCCAGGAGGATCTGGTCGGGCGGCGCACCTCCGGGAAGGTCACGCTGGATGTGACGAAGTAGGGCTGGTGAGGGGGTAGGTCGACGCACCGGATCTCAGGCCCCATAACGTCACACGCGTCCACACCGGATTCCGGGTGTGTGACGAAACACCGGCTATAGCGCCCATAACGTCACACGAGCGAGAAGAAGGGGAGCGAGTGTGACGTTAAGCGCCCTCCCACCACCCTCACCAGCCGCAGTAAGCGCCGCGACCCGAGCCGCGAAACCGGCGAGACGCAACCAGACGCAAAGCCCTAAGCCGCAGCCGCCGGCGCCCGCTCCTCCGCCAACAACCGCGCCAACTGCGTCCGCGACTTCACGTCGAGCTTGCGGTAGATCGCCGACAGGTGATGCTCGATCGTCTTCGGCGAGAGGAAGAGCGACGCGGCGACCTCGCGGTTCGTGAGGCCCTGCGCGACGAGGAGCGCGATCTTGAGCTCCTGCGCGGTGAGCTCGTCGGCGTTCGAGCGGTCCGGGCGCGGGCCGCTCGGGCCTCCGGTCGCGGTCAGCTCCGCCCGGCAGCGCTCGGCCCACGGCCGCGCGCCGAGGCGCTCGAACGTGTCGAGCGCGGCGGCGAGGAACGGGCGGGCGTCGGCGCGCTGCTTCGAGCGCCGGAGCCGCTCGGCGTAGGCGAGCTGGGTGCGCGCCCGCTCGAACGGCTGCCCGTCGTGCTCGTGCTGGCGCAGCGCCTCCTCGAAGTGCGGCGCGTAGTCGTCGCCGGCGAGGATCCCGCGGCAGCGCGCCGCCGTGGCGAGGGCCCACTTCCGCCCGGTCGTCGACGCCTGACGCTCGAAGCGCTCGAGCGCCGCGCGGGCGCGGTCGGCCTGGCCGGCGCGGGCCAGCGCCTCGACGTGGTCGGGCGCCCACTGCACGAGCGCCGGCTCGTCCATGGTCAGGCGGTCGGAGACCTCGGTCGCCTCGTCGAGCAGCTCGATGGCCGACTCGACCCGGCCGGTGACGAGGTCGTCGAAGGCCAGGACGGCGAGCGCGTAGACGCGGATCGCGTCGCCGCCCATCGCGCGGCAGATCTCGAGCGACTCGCGCCCGTGGCGCTGCGCCTCCTCCGTGCGGCCGGTCGCCGACTCCACGCGCGCGAGCGCGGTCAGCGAGTGCGCCATGAGCCCGACCTGCCCGGTCTCCCGCGCGAGCTCGACCGACTCGCCTGCGTCGGCCAGCGCGGCCGCCCAGCGGCCGACGCGGAACTCGAGATGCGAGCGGGCGGCCAGGGGATAGATGAGGAGGCCGACGGCGGAGGCGTCGCGCGCCGCCCGGACCAGCCGGTCGAGGATCGTCTGCGCGCGCTCGAACTCCTCGATCCACACCGAGCACTGGGCCGCCATGCCGACGACCTCGGGCAGGCCGGTGGCCAGCGGGTCGGCCTCGAGCAGCGGCGGCAGGCACGGGCGCAGCAGGGCCTCGCCCTCCTCGGTGCGCCCGAGCGCGAGCAGCGTCTCGGCCTCGATGACCGTCGCGAGCAGCTCGACCGGCGGCGCGAGGCCGGCGGCCAGCTCCTTCGCGTGCCGCGCGCCCTCGCCGAGCGCGATCATGTCGCCGGTCATCATGTGCGCGACGCTCGCCTCGATCAGCGTCGTCGCGGCGCGCACCCTGTCGCCCTGCCGCTCGAGCCACGCGGCCTCCTCGGCGAGCACGGCGTTGGCCGCCAGCGGGGCGCCGCGGCGCAGCTCGAGGTGGCCGCGCTGGCGGCGCAGGTCGGTCTTGAGCACCGGGTCGGCGGTCAGGCGCAGGCCGTCGTCGAGCAGCGCGAGCGCCTTGTCGAACTGCGCGGCCAACGTGAAGTCGGTCGCCGCGGCGAGGTCGCGCCGCGCCCGCGACTCGTCGTCGACGCTCAGCTCCGCGGCGCGCGCGAACGCCGACGCCGCCGCGGCGCTGCCGCCGCGGCCGCGCATGTCGAGGGCCGCCTCCT
>DASVRH010000079.1:0-5567 GCA_036388715.1 Solirubrobacteraceae bacterium
GTGGTCGAGCAGGCGCTCGGGACGGACGGCGCGCGCACGGTCAAGGAGATCGTCGCGATCTCCGAGGGCGGCCGTGCGCCCAAGAACGACCCGGCGCTGTTCGCGCTCGCGATGGCGGCCGCGGCGGAGGACGAGGCGACGCGGAAGGCCGCGCTGGACGCGCTGTCGCAGGTGGCCCGCACGGGCACGCACCTGTTCCGCTTCGCCACGTTCGTCGAGGGGTTCCGCGGCTGGGGCCGCGGCCTGCGCCGCGCGGTCGGTCGCTGGTACGCGGATCGCCCGGTCGGCGAGCTCGCCTACCAGGCGGTCAAGTACCGCCGGCGCGAGGGCGTGACGCACCGCGACCTCCTGCGCCTCGCCCACCCGGCCGCGAAGGTCTCGGCCGGCAACCCGGCGATCGCCGTGGGCGCCGACCACGCGCGCCTGTTCGAGTGGATCGTCCGCGGTGGCGACACCGCGAACCTCCCGGGCGTCGTGGGCGCGTTCGCCGCGGCGCAGGCGGCCGGGTCGCCGGCCGCCACGGCGGCGCTCGTGCGCGAGCACCGTCTGCCGCGCGAGGCGCTCGAGCCCGCCCACCTCGCCTCCCCGGAGGTGTGGGAGGCGCTGCTCGAGGACATGCCGATGACGGCGCTGATCCGCAACCTCGCGACGATGACGCGGGTCGGCGTGCTGAAGCCGGGCAACGAGGCCACGGCCAAGGTCGTCGCCCAGCTCGGCGACACGGAGCGCCTGCGCCGCGCGCGGGTGCACCCGATCGCCGTGCTGGCGGCCCTGCGCACGTACGCGTCGGGCCGCGGCGTCCGCGGCCGCGGCACGTGGATCGCGGTCCGCGAGGTCGTCGACGCGCTCGACGCCGCGTTCTACGCGGCGTTCGCGAACGTCGAGCCGACCGGCCGGCGCCTGCTCCTCGCGCTCGACGTGTCGGGCTCGATGGGCTGCGGCTCGATCGCGGGCGTGCCGGGCCTGACGCCGCGGGACGCCTCGGCGGCCCTGGCGCTGATCACGGCGGCGACGGAGCGGCGCTACGAGTTCGTGGCGTTCCAGCGGCGGCTCACGCCGCTGCCGATCGGGCCGCGCCAGCGTCTGGACGACGTCGTGCGGACCGTGTCGGGCCTGCCGTTCGGCGGGACGGACGCCGCGCAGCCGATGCTGTGGGCGCTGGAGCACCGGCGCGAGGTGGACACGTTCGTGGTCTACACCGACTCCGAGACGTGGGCGGGCAAGGTCGCTCCCGACGCTGCGCTGCGGGCGTACCGCGAGCAGTCCGGGATCGACGCGCGCCTCGTCGTGGTCGGCATGACCTCGAACGGGTTCTCGATCGCGGATCCCACAGACGCGGGGATGCTCGACGTCGTCGGCTTCGACACGGCGACGCCGCAGCTCATCTCCGACTTCGCGCAAGGCGCGATGTGACGAAGGACGACGCGCCCCCGCCGAGCAGGTCCCGGCGGGGGCGCTGCTGGTTGGCGCCACAAAATCCGCAACAGCAGGGCGATCTGTGAGTTACTGCGCCCCATGATGCGTGTCGGCCTCCTCCCCCTCATCCTGCTCGCCCTCCTGGCCACCGCGGCCCCCGCCGCGGCGGCGCCGCTGCCCCTCTCCGGCACGCTCGACCTCGACGACGCGCCTCCGACGCAGACCGTGCGGCACAGCGCGGAGGAGCTGGGCGGAGTGGCCGGCGGGGCCGTGGCCGGCGTCGGCGACTTCGACGGGGACGGCAAGCGGGACATCGCGGTGGGCGAGCCCAAGCGCGACACGGGCGCGGGGGTCGACAGCGGCGCGGTCTACGTCGTCACCGACACGACGAACACCGGCAGCCTGACCGACGCCGCGCACACCATCACCATCCGCGGCGCCGCTGGTGGCGACTACGCGGGCTTCGACGTGACCGCCGCGGGCGACGTCAACGGCGACGGCCTGCAGGACATCCTCGTCGGCGCGCCGCTCGCCGGCCCCCGCCCCGAGGGCGCGACGGTCGGCGGCGGCGAGGCCTACCTCGTCTTCGGCCGCCCCGGCCGCGCCGAGATCGACCTGGCGAGCCCCGACTTCGGCGGGATCAGGATCACCGGCGGCGAGCTGTACTCGTGGCTCGGCCGGGCCGTCTCCACCGTCGGCGACCTCAACGGCGACGGCCGGCCGGAGCTCGTCGTCGGCGCCCCGCTGCGCGAGGTCGGCGACCGTCAGGACGCGGGCAGCGTCTACGTGATCTTCGGCGCCGCGGAGCCCGGCACGGTCGACGTCAGCCGTCTCGTCGAGGCCGAGGCGGGCTACCGGATCGACGGCGCGATGGGCCAGACCGGCCGCGCCGTCGGCTCGATCGGCGACCTCGACGGCGACGGGCGGCCCGAGGTCCTCGTCACCGCGCCGCTGGCGCGGACGGCCGACAACGTCGCCAACGGCGTCGCCTACGTGGTCAGCGGCCAGGCCGCGCCGGGCGTGATCGACCTGGTCAACCTCGGGACGCAGGGCTACACCATCAGCCGCGACGTCAAGTCCCAGCCCGAGCGCGCGCCGGGCGACTTCCTCGGCGAGTCGATCACCGGCCTGGGCGACGTCAACGGCGACCAGCGGCCGGACCTGATCGTCGGCTCGCACCTCCAGGACGGGCCGAACCGCAAGCGCGGCGGCCTCGCCTACGTCGTCTTCGGCAAGGCCGACAAGGCGCCGGTGAACGTCGAGGACCTCGGCGCGCAGGGCTACAAGATCCTCGGCGTCGGGCGCGGCGACAACACCGGCTTCTCGACCGCCTCGGCGGGCGACTACAACGCCGACGGCATCTCCGACCTCGTCATCGGCTCGCCGTTCGCCGACCCGCTGAACCGCGACAACGCCGGCGCGGCCTACGTCATCTTCGGCACCGCCGAGCCGGACCCGCCGGCCGTCGACCTCGCCGAGATGGCCGAGCGCGGCCTGCGCATCGCCGGCCAGGAGGGCGACGCCACCGGCTTCACCGTCGACGGCGCCGGCGACCTCAACGGCGACGGCGGGGCTGACCTCGTCATCGGCTCGCCGGCGACGAGCGAGGACTACCTGCTCGACCTGCGCAGCATCCGCGCGGGCAGCGCCTCGATCACCTATGGCGCGGCGGGCGCCGCCGACATCCCGGCGGGCGACCTGAAGTCCGACCCCGGCTACGAGGAGGCGGTGAAGGCGGGCTGCACGCCGGCCATCAACGTCCAGGCCGTGCTCGAGGACAACGCCTACACCGACGACGAGGCCGACCCGCAGCGCATCCGCATGACGGGGCTGCAGGCCTACGTCGCCACGCCGCGCAACTTCGACACGGTGCTCGGCGTGACCGGCTTCCAGGAGGGCGAGGGCCCGACGCCGGTCTTCGAGCCGACCGAGCTCGGGCGCAAGCAGGTCAACGCGCTGAAGAAGACGCTGAAGAAGGCGACTGACGGCGAGGACGTCTTCCCCGGCTACGGCAAGATGTTCGCCGCGCTGGCCGACGACAACCCCTCGGCGACGGCCCGGATCATGCTGGTCGACGGCTTCCTGTTCCGCAATCTCAAGGGGCTGAAGGGCCTCACGCGCGGCAGCGAACCGACGTACATCATCGCCGTCGGCCATCCGCCCGACCGCAACCGGACGGACATCAACCAGATGCTCCGCATCACGCGCGAGACCAAGGGCCGCTACTACGAGTCGCGCTCGCCCCGGGAGATCGAGCGCGCGCTCCAGGCGATCCAGTCACGCATCCGCTGCGACGTCGACGCCGACAACTACCAGGAGGAGCTGCAGGCCGAGCGGCCCGAGGAGGTCGCCGAGGTGGACGTCGACGACGACGCCCACAGCGCCGACGTCGTCCTCAGCTGGTTCGACGAGGACCAGGACTTCGAGTTCGAGGACATCGACGTGCTCGACGAGGACGGCGACCTCGTCACCCGCTTCGACGAGGACGACCTCGAGGAGGCCTACGAGGCCGACGAGGGCGAGGCGCGCGCCGCGCAGAACGGCCTGGCCCGCATCACCGGCGGCCGCGGGCGGACGTTCCGCTCGATCCACATCCGGCAGCTGAGCGGGGACCGCAGGCTGCGCGTCCGCGCGAAGTCCGACAACCGCCGCTCGAAGGGCAAGGTCTTCGTGCGGATCAGCCAGAGCCGCAACCGCCGCTGAGCGGGCGCCGCTAGGCCGCGCGTTCGCGCTCGCGCGCGAACGCGCGGCGGTACTGCGAGGGCGAGACGCCGGCCACGCGGCGGAAGTGGCGGCGGAACGACGCCGGCGTCGCGAAGCCCGTCGCGGCGCCGACCCATTCGACCGGCTGCTCGGAGGCCTCGAGCAGGGCCATGCTCGCCTTGACGCGCTGCTCGATCAGCCACGCCATCGGGCTCTGCCCGGCCGCCGCGCGGAAGCGCCGCGTGAAGGTGCGGACGGACATGTAGGCGTGCGCGGCGAGGTCGGCGACCGTGATGGAGGAGTCGAGGTGCGCGAGCGCCCAGTCCATCGCGAGGCCGAGCCGGTCGTCGTCGGCGTGCGCGACCGGCCGCTCGATGAACTGCGCCTGGCCGCCCTCGCGGTGGGGCGGGACGACGAGCCGGCGCGCGACCTGGTTGGCGACGTCCGTCCCGTGGTCGCGGCGGACGATGTGCAGGCAGAGGTCGATGCCCGCGGCGCTGCCGGCGGACGTGAGGATCCGGTCGTCCTCGACGTAGAGCACGTGCTCGTCGACCTCGACGGCGGGATGCAGGTCGCGCAGCGCGTCGGCGTAGCGCCAGTGCGTGGCGGCGCGGCGGCCGTCGAGCAGGCCGGTCGCGGCGAGGACGAACGCGCCCGAGCAGATCGACACGAGCCGCGCGCCGCGGGCGTGCGCGGCGACGAGCGCGTCGACGACGGGCGCGGGGACCTGATGGCGCGACCGCGGCCAGGCGGGAACGACGATCGTGTCCGCCCGCTCGATCGCCTCGAGCCCCGCGCCGGGCGTGACGGAGAACCCGCCGACGGCGCGCAGCGGCGGCGGGTCCGGCGAGCAGACGACCAGCTCGTACCAGTCGGGCACGTCGAGCTCGGGGCGCTCCAGCCCGAAGATCTCGGCCACGACGCCCAGCTCGAAGGCGGCGACCCCGTCGAACACGAGCGCGGCGACACGGTGCGGCATGGCGGTCACCCTACGCGTGGCCGGATCTGCACGCAAGATGTCGTTTCGGCCACTGGTCGGCCCGCGCCGCGGTCGCGAGGGTGTGCGCATGACACCCGAGGACGCCCACCGCCACTTCACCGCCCGGCTCGCCTTCGAGACCGACTGCGCCGACGTCGCCGCGGACCTGAAGGCGGGCACGATGGACTACACCGTCGTCGACGTACGCAGCCCGAAGGCCTACGCGTTCGGCCACGTGCCGGGCGCCGTCAACGCGCCGTCGCCGACGATCGATGCCGAGGTCGCCGCGGCGCTGCCGGAGGGGCCGCTCGTCGTCTACTGCTGGGGCCCCGGCTGCAACGGCGCCCACAAGGCGGCCGCGGCGCTGGCCGGACACGGCCGGCAGGTCAAGGAGATGCTCGGCGGCTTCGAGTACTGGGCGCGCGAGGGCCAGCCGATCGAGGGGCGCCGAGCGGAGCGGCTCGCGGCG
>DASVRH010000080.1:0-7241 GCA_036388715.1 Solirubrobacteraceae bacterium
CAGCGCCTCGACCGTCGCGACGAGGTGCGCGAGGCGGTCGTGCGTGAGCAGGACGACGTCGATCATCCGAGCGGGCGGGCGCGGACCGCGGTGTGGGGCACGCCGCGCAGCGCGGTCACGATCTCCTCGCGCCCGCCCGCGCTCAGCAGGCGCCGCGGCAGGTCGCGGGCCCGTGTGGTCGCGTGGCCGGGGCCGGTCGGGACGTAGTAGAGGCCGGTCGCCTCGAGGATCTCGAACCCGGCGCTGCGGATCATCTGGTGCAGCCCGGCGCGGTTGGGAAGCCACCACCACGGCCGCTCGGCGCCCTCCAGCCGCGCCGTGGGCGTGTTCGGGCGCAGCAGCGAGGGGACGGCCTCGACGGTGTCGGCGATCACCGCGTGGCCGGAGCAGACGCCGCGCACGCGGTCGAGCGCGCCGACCGGGTCGCGGAGGTGGAGCAGCAGCGAGCCGACGAAGACGACGTCGAAGCGGCCGTCGACGTCGGGGTCGAGGTCGTAGATCGAGCGGTCCACGCGGCGCGCCGACGAGCCGAGTGCCTGCGCCGCCGCGGCGAACCCGGCGCCCGGCGGCTTGCGGTCGGCCAGGACGGCAAGCCCGCCGCGGCGCTCGCGCAGCCGCTCGCGCGGCGGCCAGTCCCAGCGCTCGGGGTCCTCGATGTCGATGGCGACCACCTCGGCCGCGCCGCGCCTCTCCATCTCGAAGGCCCAGAACCCGTCCCAGGTGCCGACGTCGAGGCAGCGCAGCCCGTCGAGGCGCGCGGGGAGCGGGACGACCTCCGTCGACGGGCGCAGGTCGAAGGCGCCCGGCGTGACCGTCCCGTCGGGCAGGTCGATGCAGTGGTACCAGTCGGTCAACTGATGTCGTCGAGGTGCGCGACGTTGGCGCGGTTCTCTTCGTCCTCGACCGGGACCTCGGCGAACCAGGCGTCGAGGATCTCTTCGAGCTCGGCCTCCGACGTCTTGCGCAACGACAGGGCGAGCACGTTCGCGTCGTTCCACTTCCGCGCGCCGCCAGCGGTCTGGGCGTCGCCGCACAGCGCGGCGCGGACCCCGGGCACCTTGTTCGCCGCGATCGACGCGCCGGTGCCGGTCCAGCAGCAGACGACGCCCTGGTCGGCGCGGCCCTCGGCGACGTCGCGCGCGGCGGCCTCGCTCGCCCACGCCCAGTCCGGCCGGTCGCCGTCGGCCAGCGCGCCGTGCAGCACGGGCTCGTGGCCGCGGCTGCGCAGCTCCTCCACCACCCGCTCGGCGACCCCGACGCGCTCGTCGCTCGACACCGCGATCCGCATACGCCGCCATCCTATGGCGCACGTCGACCGCGATTCCCCCCACGTCCGCCCTCCGCCGCCTCGCCGCGCGCGGCACCGTGATCAACGGCGCGTTCGACGTGGCGCTGACGAGCCTCGGCCTCATCCGTGGGTTCGTGGTCGCCGCCTTCCTGAGCGCGACCGAGTACGGCGTCTTCGGCGTGCTCGCCGCCGTGCTGGGGACGCTGCTGTGGCTCAAGCAGGTGGGGATCGGCGACAAGTACGTCCAGCAGACCGAGGACGACCAGGAGCACGCGTTCCAGGTCGCCTTCACGCTCGAGCTGGCGCTGAGCGGGATCTTCCTCGTCGTCGTGCTCGCCGTCGTGCCGCTGATGACGCTCGTCTACGGCGAGCCGGAGCTGCTGGCCCCGGGGTTCGCGGCGTCGCTGGCCATCGTCGGGGCCGCGCTCCAGACGCCGATCTGGCCCTACTACCGCTCGATGGACTTCGTGAAGCAGCGGACGCTCCAGGCCGTCGACCCGCTGCTCTCGTTCGTCGTGACGATCGTGCTGGCGGCTTCGGGCGCCGGCTACTGGTCGCTGGTGATCGGGTTGCTCGCCGGGTCCTTCGGCGCCGCGGCGGCGGCGATCGCGGCGTCGCCGTATCCGCTGCGGCTGCGGTGGGAGGCCGGCGCGCTGCGCTCCTACGCGTCGTTCTCGTGGCCGCTGCTCGTCGCGTCCTTCGCCGGGATCGTCATCGCGCAGTCCGCGACGCTGGTGGCCGAGCTCTCGACCGGGCTGGCGGGGGTCGGCGCGGTCGCGCTGGCGTCGTCGATCGTCGCCTACACCGGGCGGGTCGACCAGATCGTGACCCAGACGCTGTACCCCGCCATCTGCCGCGTCGTCGACCGGCGCGCGGCGCTGACCGAGGCGTTCGTGAAGTCCAACCGGCTGGCGCTGTGCTTCGGCGTGCCGTTCGGCGTCGGCCTGGCGCTGTTCGCCGAGCCGCTGATCGACGACGTGCTCGGCGCGCGCTGGCGGCCCGCGCTCGGGCTGGTCCAGACGTTCGCGCTCATCGCCGCCGCCGACCAGCTCTGCTTCAACTGGACCGCCTTCTACCGCGCCGTCGGCCGGACGAAGCCGATCGCCGTGGCGAACGTCTGCGCCGCCGTCGTGTTCGTCGCCGTGGCGATCCCGCTGCTGCTGGCCGAGGGGCTCGACGGGCTGGCCATCGGGATGGCGGCGACGACCACGGTCGCGCTGGTGCTGCGCACGGTCTTCGTCCACCGGCTGTTCCCGGAGATCGCCCTGCTCCCCCTGACCCTTCGCGCCGCCGCGCCCGCGGCGCTCGGCGCGGCGTTCGTCCTCGCCGCTGGCGGCCCGGCGGTGGCGGAGGTCCTCGTCTACGTCGTGCTCGTCGCGGTCGCGACCTGGCTGCTGCAGGGCGGGCTCCTGCGTGAGGCGCTCGGCTACCTCGCGCGGCGCAGCTCGGCCCAGAGCGAGCCGGCGACACGGCCCGCGTAGTCGGCGCGCGCGATCGGCAGCAGGCTGCGGTCCTCGATGCCGAGGGCCTGCAGCGGCCACTCGCCGGCGACGAGCGGCCGCGGGTGGCGCCAGTAGCGGTGGCCGGCGCGGCCGGGCAGGCGCTCGGCGTGCTGGACACTGGAGAAGCCCTGCCAGAACGCGCGCCTGACGACGCCGCCGACGGTGCGCTCGGCTTGGTGGGTCACGACCGCGTCCGCGCAGTAGGCGAGGCGCGCGCCGGCTGCACGCGCACGGAGACAGAGATCGACGTCCTCGCCGACGTGGCGGTAGGCGGGGTCGAACCCGCCGATCGCGTCGAAGGTCTCTCGGCGGACGGCGAGGTTCGCGCTGACCGACCAGCCGGCGGCGACGTTGCGCTCCTGCTGAAAGCGCCACGCCGCCTCGAAGCGCTCGGCGGCGGTCGGCGCGGCGCTCGTCTCGACGACGACCGCCCCGGCGCGCAGGTCGCCCTCGCACGCCTCGAGCGCCTCGAGCCAGCCCCGTCGCGGGACGCACCCGGCGTCGAGGAACACGAGGAGCCCCGCGTCGGTCGCCTTCGCGCCGGCGTTGCGGGCCAGCGCCCGGGAAGGGCGCGGCTCGGCGACGACCCTCGCCCCGTGCGCCCGCGCGACGGCGGCGGTGTCGTCGCGCGACGCGTTGTCGACGACGACGACGTCCGTCCCCGCCAGCTGGGCGAGCGTCGCCGGCAGGGAAGCGGCCGCGTCGCGTGCCGGGATCACGATCGTGGTGCCAGACTCGCGCACCGTGGACTGGTACCACACGATCGACCTCCCCGGCCGCGGGCCGACCCCGGGCTACTTCGACACGCGCGGCGCGCCCGTCCCGCTGCCCGAGCGCCTTGACGGGCTGCGCTGCCTCGACGTCGGGACCTACGACGGCTACTGGGCCTTCGAGATGGAGCGGCGGGGCGCGGCCGAGGTCGTGGCCGTCGACGTGCTCGACCCGCACCGCTGGGACTGGCCCGGCGACGCCTCGCCCGAGGCGGTCGCCGCGCTGACCGGCGAGAAGCGTGTGCAGGCGTTCGAGGTCGCGCGCGAGGCGCTCGGCTCGCGCGTCCGGCGCCGCGACCTCTCGGTCTACGAGCTCAGCCCGGTCGCGCTCGGCGGCTTCGACGTCGTCTACTGCGGGTCGCTGACGCTCCATCTCCGCGACCCCGTCGGGGCGCTGATGGCGATCCGCCGCATCTGCCGCGGGACGCTCGTGCTCGAGGACGCCATCGACGTCCCGCTCACCGCCCTGCTGCGCCGCCAGCCCGCGGCGTCGCTCGACGGGCGCGGGCGGCCGTGGTGGTGGAAGGTCAACGCGGCGGGGCTGGCGCGGATGGCCGAGGCCGCCGGCTTCGAGGTCGTCGAGGGCCCACGGCGGTTCTTCATGCCGTTCGGCGCCGGCGGGCCCAAGCCGCGGGTCCACGCCCGGCGGTTGCACACGCGCGCCGGCCGCGACGAGGCGATCCTCGCGCTGCGCGGCGACCCGCACGCCGCCCTGCTCGCGCGATGACCGCGCTGCGCCACGACCCGGCCCGCGAGGAGGCCGAGCTGCGGGCCTATCTCGGCGACGCCTACGACCACGACCGCCTCGTCCGCTGGGAGGAGCAGCTCGAGCACGAGGCGCGGGCGCTCGGCGACGAGCAGCGGCTCTACCGCGAGTCCGAGGCGTACCTCTACAACCTCACGGCGTTCGCGATGACGGGCACGAAGCTGCCGTACCTGCGCGAGGTCCTGCGCGTGGTGCCGGAGGGCGGGCGCGTGCTCGACGTCGGCTGCGGGATCGGGTCGGACGGGCTGATGCTGCTCGAGGCCGGGTTCGAGGTCGAGTTCGCCGACTTCGACAACCCGAGCACGCGCTACCTGCGCTGGCGCCTGGAGCGGCGCCGGCTCGGGGCCGTCGTGCACGACCTCGACGCCGGCCCGTTCCCCGCGCGCTTCCACCTGGCCTACGCGTTCGACGTCCTCGAGCACGTCGACGACCCGCTCGGCCTGCTCGCCGCGATGGAGTCCGCGGCGCGGGTGGTCTGCGTGAACCTCGTCGAGGACGACCGGTCCGTCCTGCACCACCGCTCCCTGCCCGTCGAGGCGATCGCCGCCCGGGCGCGCGAGCGGGGGCTGATCGTGGACCGCCCGTTCCACGACGGGCGGGTCCGGCTGGTCATCTACGGCGCTTCTTCGGCGTCCCCAGATGCGCGACCCAGATGACGATGCCGCTGGGGAGGTCGTCGAGCCGCAGGCGCCGGCGGCGCACACCGAGGTGCGTGAACCGGCGGTCGAGCAGCACGCGGCGGTGCGGCGGCGAGGCCAGCCAGCCGCGCAGGATCTCGTAGGCCGTCGCCTCGTCCACGGCGCGCCAGCCGAGGTTCTCGCCGACGTACCACGGGCGCTTCTTCGTCACGTCGGCCTGGAAGAAGGGCGCGGAGAGGTCGTCGCCGCACGGGCTGTGGGTGAAGCGCTTGCACGCGGCGATGCGGCGGGCCTTGTAGGTGGCCGAGTGGCGCAGCGCGGCGCTCGAGCGGACCTTCCTCCGCCCCGCCTCCGTGCGGACGAGGTTGATCAGGCAGTGCATGGCCAGCCGCTGGGTGCGGTAGTGCGCCTCGACGTTCTGCGCGCCGCGGCAGGCGCGCTTCGGCGGCAGGAGCGGGTCCCGCTCGGCTTCCTGCCCCGCCAGGGCGGGCGAGGACAGCGCGAGGAGGGCGACGAGCGCGGCGGGCGCGGCGAGCTTCACGGCGCACAGGGTGACGCACCTTCGTGCCGGACGTGCCCCGCAAGGCACGCGCTGCGCGAAGTGCGCTAATCATCCGTGGTGATGGTGCGTGCAGCGCGACGGGAGGACGCGCAGGCCATGGCTCGGGCATGGTGCGACGCGGGGCGCTTCTACATCGACATCGCGCCGCGCGACTTCCAGGTGCCCGACGAGGACGGCCTGGTCGACTGGCTGGTGGAGGGGATCGAGGCGATGGAGTCCGACCCCGACCTGGCCCTGCTCGTCGCCGAGGTCGACGATCAGGTCGTCGGCTGGGTGGGCGCGCGGCTCGTGACGCCGGCGTCCGACGCGAAGTGGCAGCTCCAGCGCGAGTACGGCACGACGAGGCTCATCGTCGACGCCGTCGCCGTGTCCGAGGAGCACCGCGGCGCCGGCGCCGGGCTCGAGCTCGTCGGCGCGGCGGAGGACTGGGGCCGCGAGCGCGGCGCCACCGTCGCGGTGGCCGACGGCAACTGCGCCAGCGGCGTCGTGCCGCGCTTCTACGAGGCCCGGCTCGGCTACCGCCGCCGCTCCGTCTCGCTCAGGAAGGCGCTCTAGACCTCGTCGACGCCGAACGTGTCGCAGGCGGACGGGTCTCCCGCCTTGCGGCCTTCGTCGAACCAGCGGCGGCGCTGCTCGGAGGTCCCGTGGGTGAAGGCGTCGGGGTTGACCTCGCGGCCGGCCTGCTTCTGGAGGCGATCGTCCCCGACGGCCTCGCTCGCGCGGAACGCCTCCTCGATGTCGCCGTCCTCGAGCTGGCCGGCGCGGTAGACCTCGTGGGCCCAGACGCCGGCGTAGCAGTCGGCCTGGAGCTCCTGGCGGACCGAGAGCTCGTTCGCCCGGTCGGGATCGTCGCGCTGGGCCCGATCCACCTCGGCGGAGGTCCCGAGCTGGCGCTGGACGTGATGGCCGACCTCGTGCGCGATCACGTAGGCCCACGCGAAGTCGCCGGACGCCTGGAGCTGGGTCTGCATGTCGCGGTAGAAGGAGAGGTCGAGGTAGACGCGCTGGTCGCCCGGGCAGTAGAACGGCCCGACGGCGGAGGAGGCGCTGCCGCACCCGCGCGTCGTCACGCCGTCGCGGTAGAGCACGAGCTTGGCCCGCTGGTACGGCTTGCCCTCCTTCTGGAACGCCTCGATCCACCGCCCCTGGGCGTCGGTGAAGACGTAGGCGCTGAAGTCCTTCAGGTCGCGGTCGGGATCCTGCGAGGCGGGGATGGGGGCCTCGCCCGACGGCGACTGACCCACCTCGCCGAAGGGCTGGTCGATGCCGAAGCCGCCGCCTCCGCCGCCCCCGCCGAGGACCTGGATCGCGACGAAGACGAGGATGCCGACGATCCCGAGCCCGCCCCCCGCGCGGCCCATGGGAATCGGCATGCCGCCGCCGCGGCCGAACCCGCCGCCGCGCCGGCCGCGCTGATCGATCACGTCCGGCGTCGAGCCTCCGCGTCTCCACTTCATCGCGGAAGCTCGTACCCACAGGCCCGATCGGCACGCGCAGGCTCGGCGCGTGGACGCGAATCAAGCGGCGCTAGAGCACCGGCTTGCGCGCCCGCGCGCTGCCGCGGGCCAGGGCGCCGAGCGCGGCGGCGTCGGCGACGGCGCGCGCGGCCGCCACGCGTCCTCCCTCCCGCCGCGCGTCGCGCACGAGCCGGCGGGCGTAGGGCGCGGCGAGCTGCGGGAAGCCGGTGGCGAGACCGGCGAGCGCGGCGTCGAAGG
>DASVRH010000081.1:0-12345 GCA_036388715.1 Solirubrobacteraceae bacterium
GCCTCTCGGCGGCGGTGATGCTCGCGATCTGGCGGCCGAAGCCCGCCGAGCATCCGCGCGAGGCGCTCAAGGCGGCGCTCCTCTTCGGCGTCGTCCTCGGGGTCATGAACTACACGTTCTACGAGGCGATCGACCGCATCCCGCTCGGCATCGCGGTGACGATCGAGTTCGTCGGGCCGCTCGGCGTGGCGGTCGTCGGCTCGCGCAACCGGCTCGACCTGCTGTGGGTCGCGTTCGCCGGCGCCGGGGTCGTGCTGCTGGCCAACCCCGGCGGGGAGAGCGCGCCCGACACGCTCGGCGTGCTGCTCGCGCTCACCGCCGGCGCGTGCTGGGCCGCCTACATCGTGGTCGCGCAGCGCGCGGGGCGCCACTTCACCGGCGGCACCGGGCTGGCCATCGCGATGGCCGTCTCGGCGCTCGTGCCGCTCGGCCCCGGGATCGCCGAGGGAGGCTCGGCGCTGCTCGGACCCGAGGTGCTCGCCATCGGCCTCGTCGTCGCGCTGGCCTCGAGCGTCATCCCGTACTCGTTCGAGACCGAGGCGCTGCGGCGGATGCCGCGCAACGTCTTCGGCGTGCTCATGAGCCTCGAGCCGGCGGTCGCGGCGCTCGCGGGCTTCCTCGTCCTCGGCCAGGAGCTGGGCGCGCGGGAGCTGGTGGCGATCGGCCTCGTGGTGGCGGCCAGCGCCGGCGCGACGCGCGCGCCGGTGCCCGACCCCGCGTAGCCTGCGTCGCGCCCGTGTTCCCGCTGAACGTCCCCAACGTCCTGACGCTCGTCCGGATCCTGCTCGTCCCGGTGCTCGTCGTCGCGCTGCTCGACGAGACCGACAACGGCGACCTGCTCGCGGCGATCGTGTTCGCCGCGGCGTCGCTGACGGACTTCGTCGACGGCTGGCTGGCGCGCCGGCGCAAGGACATCACGACGTTCGGCAAGCTCATGGACCCGATCGCCGACAAGCTGCTGATCATCGCCTCGCTGCTCGCGCTGGTCAGCCTCGACCGGATCGAGTCGTGGGTCGCGATGGTGATCATCGCCCGCGAGGTCGCCGTCACCGTGGCGCGCGCGCAGGCCGACGAGGTCATCCCGGCCGCGGGATGGGGGAAGGCAAAGACGGTCACGCAGGTCGCCGCGATCTTCTTTTTGATCGCGTTCGACCCGACGCCGGTCGCGGTCGACGTGCTCGTCTACGTCGCGGTCGCCGTCACGGTGCTCAGCGGCGTCGACTTCTTCCTCAGCCTGCGGCGCAGCCAGCGTCAGCGCGCGGCGTCGAGCCACTCGCGCATGGAGGTGTGATGCGGCAGGTGCTCGCCCGTCGCGAGCTCGTGGCGCAGCTCCCCCAGCAGGCCGAAGCGCTCGGCCACGACGTTGTGCTGGTGGATCGTCTCCAGGTTCTCCTGGCGCGCTGAGACGAACGCGTCGTCGCCCAGCTCGGGCAGCCCGTCGAGCACGCCCCGGATCGCCTCGCGGACGCAGTCCTCGACGAAGCGGGGGCGGCGGTGCGCCTTCTCGACGACCGCGCCCTCGTCGGAGCGCTTCATCAGCTCGTAGATCTCCGACGACATCGACTCCTCGACGATCGCCACCAGGCGCTGGGCGTCGAGGTCGGTGCCCGCGTCCTCGGGCAGGCCGATGTGCAGCGTGCCCAGGCCGCGCTGGTTGTGCGTGGCCACGGGGACGTGGTCGAGGATGCGGTCGATCTCGTCCTGGCTGAAGCCGTCGCCGCGCAGGCGCTCGGACGCCGAGGCGGCGACGAGGCCCTGCGCGCACGGGCACGCGGTCATGCCCTGGGCCGCGACGCCGATCACGCGGCGGGTGCCGGTCTCGGAGGCGACGGCGGTGCCGTACAGCGTGAAGATCTCCTGGGTGAGGATCCCCGACACCGGCGCGGGCTTGTGCTCGGGGTAGCGCGCGGCGATCGTCACCTCGGCGCGCAGGGCGCCCTGGCGCTCCCGGACGGTCTCGGCGATGCGCTCGGCCAGCGTCTCCGCGCGGAACGCGGAGCCGCCGAGGATGACCTCGCCGATGGCGTCGTTGACGGTCTCCTCGAAGCGCGACATGTGCGCGCCCTTCTGGTCCGGCCCGAGGTCGACGAAGCACTCCAGCCGCGCCGAGAACAGCTGGTCGTTGACCCGGATGACCTTCTCGACGCCGGTGACCCCGACCCGGGAGAGGCTGATGTGGAGCGTCGGGGCGGACGCCTGCACGTCCGTCTGGGCGGCGAGATGCATGGATTCGAGGCTAGCGGCGCTGGATCGGCGTGCCATGATTCGCGGTCCTAAACACGACTTAAGGTTTGGCGGACGAATGTCCGATGTTGTGGAAGTGGGAGCAGACCTTCATCTTGTCGTCGGCGTGAGTCGGCACGACACACATCCAGGGGGCAGGGCGTGAGCGACAAGCCATTGCTGGCGGACGAGACCTCGATCGTCGATCTCGACGAGCTGCGGCCGTTGATCGCCGAGGGGCAGGAGAAGGGGGTCCTGACCTTCGAGCAGATCGCGGGCGCCCTCGAGGAGGTCGAGGTCACCAAGGAGCAGGTGCAGGAGCTCCACGGCTATCTCGACGAGCAGGGCATCGACGTCGTCGGCGCCGACGGCAAGGCCGCGACGTCCGAGGGCGCCAAGGTCGAGGCCGCCGCCGAGCATCGCCGCCAGGCCGCCGAGGCCGCGGGCGCGGACGCCGCCAAGAAGCCGGTCGTCGACCTGACGATCGAGCCGTCGCTCGACTCGCTGCGCCTCTACCTGCGCTCGATCGGCCGGGTGCCGCTGCTGACCGCCGACGAGGAGGTCTCCCTCGCCAAGCGCATCGAGCGCGGCGACATGGCGGCCAAGCAGCACATGGTCGAGGCGAACCTGCGGCTCGTGGTCTCCATCGCCAAGGGCTACCTCGGGCGCGGGCTGACGTTCCTGGACCTCATCCAGGAGGGGTCGCTGGGCCTGATCCGCGCCGTCGAGAAGTTCGACTACCGCCGCGGCTACAAGTTCTCGACGTACGCGACCTGGTGGATCCGCCAGGCGGTCACGCGCGCCATCGCGGACAAGGGCCGCACGATCCGCATCCCGGTCCACATGGTCGAGAAGCTGAACAAGGTCGTCCACGTCGAGCGCCAGCTCGTTCAGGCCCTCGGGCGCGAGCCCACGCCCGACGAGATCGCCACCGAGCTCGAGTGCACGGTGCGCGAGGTGCGCGACATCCTGCGCATGTCGCAGCAGCCGGTCTCGCTCGAGAAGCCGATCGGCGAGGAGGAGGAGTCCGAGCTGGGCGACTTCGTCGAGGACCAGACCGCGGTGTCGCCGTTCGAGCTGGCGTCGGAGAACCTGCGCAAGGAGAACGTCCGCAAGGCGCTGGCGGCGCTGCCGCCGCGCGAGCGCGAGGTCATCGAGATGCGCTTCGGCCTGACCGGCGGGCGCCCGCGGACGCTCGAGGAGGTCGGCCGCGCCTTCAACGTGACGCGCGAGCGGATCCGCCAGATCGAGAACCACACCCTCAAGAAGCTGGAGTCGCTGCCCGAGGCGCAGCGGCTGCGGGACGCGGTTTGAGGCGGCTGTTCCTGGCGGCCGCGCTCGCGGTCGCGTGTGGTTCGGCGGGCGTCGCGCTCGCCGCCGACACCGGGACGTACGACGGCTGGCTCTACAAGGCGGACGGGACGCGCTGGAAGGGCTCGTCCACGAAGCTGAGCGTCACCGAGACGGCGGCCGGCCAGCGGTTCCGCCTGAGCGTCTACAACATGCGCCTCGGCTGCCCGTACCTCGACCGCGACGGCAAGCCGGCGAAGGCGCGGTTCCGCTTCGTCCACCGCGGCGTCGTCGAGGGGAACGTCATCGACGACACGCGCCAGTACCCGGTCGACGATCCGTCGCACGAGGTCCGCGTCCGCGGGCGCTTCGTCGGCAAGCGGTTCACCGGCCGCATCCGCGTGGACTCGGCCCCGGGCGTCGCCGGCGCCTGCACCGGCTCCGCCCGGGTCAAGGTCTCCCGCTAGCGCCCGCCCGCGCGGCGCGTGAGGCGCGCGGCGGCACCCTGCCGCCGCTATCCTTCGCGCCGCCTTTCAGGCCCTCGGGGGGATGTCCGAGTGGTTAAAGGAGACGGGCTGTAAACCCGTTGGCATTGCCTACGCAGGTTCGAATCCTGCTCCCCCCACTTCCCGCTCGGGCCGCAGGCCGCCCGGCAGCAGCAGCGTCGCGACGAGCGCCGCCACCGCGATCGCCGCGGCCGCCGCGAACGTCGTCTGGAGCGCGGCCGCGAAGGCGTCGAGCACGTCGGCGCGGACCACGGGGGGCAGGGCGTGCACCTCCTGCGGGTCGAGCTTCGCCCCCGCGTCCGCGATCCGCGCGGCCTGCGGCGAGGCGCCCGCGAGCTCGGACGACAGGCGCGCCGCGAACACGCCGCCGAGGACGGCGACGCCGATCGACCCGCCCAGCGACCGCGCGAAGGTGACGGCCGACGTCGCGACCCCGACGTGCCGGCGCGGCGCGTGGTTCTGGGCGACGAGGATCATCACCTGCATCACGAGGCCGATGCCGAGGCCGGTGACGACCATGTCGATCGCGGTGACGACGTCGGAGGTCGTCTCCTCGACGCGCGAGAGCATGAGCAGCCCGAGGGCGACCAGTCCTGCGCCCGCGAGCGGGAACGCCTTGTAGTGGCGGGCGCCGTCGAGCTTCTTGGCCGTGATCGCCGCGGCGACGAGCGAGCCCGCGACGAACGGCAGCATCCGCAGGCCGGCCTCGGTCGGGCTCGCGCCGTCGACCACCTGGAGGTAGAGCGGCAGGAACGTCACGGCGCCGAGCATGGCCATCCCGATGAGGAAGCCGCTGAGGCCGGCGGCGGAGAACGCCCGGTCGCCGAAGAGGCCGAGCGGGACGACCGGGTCGGCGGCGCGGCGCTCCTGCGCGACGAAGCCGGCGCCGGCGGCGACGGCCAGGGCGCTGAGCGCGACGATCGTGGGCGAGCGCCAGTCGTGCTCGGTCCCGCCCCACGAGCAGACGAGCACGGCGGCGGCGCCGGCGACGGTCAGCAGGGCGGCGCCGAGGACGTCGACGGGGAGGCCCCGCTGCGGCTCGGCCGCCGGCAGGCGCCGCGCGATGACCACGAGGGCGGCGAGGCCGACGGGCAGGTTGACGTAGAAGATCCAGCGCCACGACAGCGCGTCGACGAGGACGCCGCCGAGCAGCGGCCCCGCCACGCTGGCGATGGCGAAGACGCCGCCGATCATCGCCATCGAGCGCGCCCGCCTCTCGGGCGTTACGAGGTCGGCGATCGCGGCCATGGCGGTGACGATCAGGCCGCCGGCGCCGAGACCCTGAAGCGCACGGAAGAGGACGAGCTCGGTCATCGAGCCGGCGAGGCCCGAGAGGGCGGAGCCGGTGAGGAACAGCCCGACGGCGCCGATCAGGACCGGGCGGCGGCCGAGGCGGTCGCCGAGCTTGCCGTAGAGCGGCATCGTCACGGTCTCGGCGACGAGGTACGCGGTGACGACCCACGCGAGCTGGGTCACGCCTCCGAGGTCGCCGGCGATCGTCGGCAGCGCGGTGGCCACGATCGTCTGGTCGAGGGCCGCCAGCAGGACGGCGAGGGCGAGGGCGAGCATGATCATCTTCCGGACTCCTTCGTTCGATCTCAAATCAATAGATATCAAATCATTTGATCTCGAACAAGTTGCGCTATCCTGCTCGGCATGAGCGGACCCCCACGTCAGGAGCCGATCGGCCGCCTCCTCGCGGCGACCGCGAAGTCCGTGAGCCGCGCGTTCGACGAGGAGCTCGCGGCGGCGGGCGGCTCGCAGCCGGTCTGGCTCATCCTGCTCGCGCTCAAGCAGCGCGAGCGGCGCACGCAGCAGGACCTCGCCGCCGCCGTGGGGATCGTGGGGCCGACGCTGACCCACCACCTCGAGCGCCTGGAGCGCGACGGCCTGATCGCCCGCGAGCGGGACTCCGGAGACCGGCGCGTCGTGCGCGTCGAGCTCACCGCCGCCGGCGACGAGCTGTTCACCCGGCTGCGCCGCGCGGCGATGAGCTTCGACCGGCGGCTGCGCGACGGGCTGTCCGAGGACGAGCTGACGCACCTGCGCGCCGGGTTGGAGCGCCTGCGCTCGAACGTGACCTAGGACACGCGTCAGCGCCGTAGCCCACGGGTAGGCCCACCGATCGTGGTTATGACCCCCAGGAGGACTGACACTTGACTGATCCCGACACCCAGAGCACCACAGGTGGTGTGCTCGGCCGGGTCGCCGGCAAGGCGAAGGAGCTCGGTGGCGAGCTCACCGGCAACGACGACCTGGCCCGCGAGGGCCGGCTCCAGCAGGCGCAGGGCGACGCGGAGATCCGCGCCCGCCGCGAGGCCGCCGAGGCCGAGCAGCGCGACCGCGAGGCCCGCCTCCAGGAGGAGCGCGACCAGGCCGAGGTCGAACGCAAGCGGCTGCAGAACGAGCTGGGCGCCGAGGAGCGCGAGCTGAAGGCCGAGCAGGACCGCGTCGAGGCCGAGCAGCGCGCCGAGGCGGACGCCGCCAAGCAGGCGCGCGCCGCCGAGGCGCAGCGCACGGCCGAAGAGGCCGCGGCGCAGCAGGCCGAGCAGGCCGCCGTCGCCGAGCGCGCCCAGGACGCCGCCGAGGCCGCCCGCCTCGAGCAGGAGGCGCGACGCGCCGAGGAACGCGCCAACCAGATCGACCCGGAGGCCTAGACATGGGACTGCGTGACATCCCCCGCACCGCCGTCGGCGGCTACATCAAGCTCGCCCGCCTGCCCATCGACACCGGCCTGAAGCTGGTCGGTCGGGGCGGCAACGGCGACGCCGCGAAGCTCGCGGCCGACCGCGTCGACGCCACCGCCCGCGAGGCGGCCGGCACCGTGCTCGGCGACGAGCAGCTGAAGACCGACGGCCGCAAGCGCCACGAGGCGACCGAGCAGCGTCAGCGGGCCGCGAAGCTGCGGACGCAGGCGCGGCATAAGTCGGCCCAGGCGGACGAGGAGCTCAACGAGCGCCAGGCCGCCGCCGAGAAGCGGCGCAAGCAGGCGGCGCAGCGCGCGTCGCAGCGCAAGGAGACGGCGCAGGAGGCGGCGCGCAAGCGTCAGCAGCGCGCGGCCGAGACCGAGCGCAAGCGCAAGCAGGCCTCGGAGAAGGCCGCCGCCAAGCTCGAGGAGCAGATCTCCGACGAGGAGCGCCGCGCGCGCCTCGAGCAGCTCGAGACGAAGACCGCGGCGCTCACCGAGCGCGAGGAGGCCCTCACCGCCGCCGACGAGGCGCAGCGGCTCGAGAAGGCCGCCGCGACCGCGAAGGCCGCGCGGAAGTCCTAGCTACGCGGGAACGGGGGAGCGGCGCGCGAAGCGTCGCTCCCTCTCCGTCGGCGTCGGCGGCTCGCCCTCGTCGTCGCGTCGCGCCACCCGGCCGACGCCCCACGCCAGCGCGCCGAGGAAGAGCAGGTAGAGGGCGAGGACGGTCGCGCCCGCGGCGGTCCACAGCCAGGCGGGCGTGTCGTCCTTGCGCTCGCGCTGCAGCAGCTCGTGATCGCGGATGAACGCGCGGTCGAAGCGCGGGCTCGCCGGGACCTCGGGCGCGGGGATCGCCTCGTCGCGCGGCAGCCAGAGCGGCGCGCCGAGGACCTTGCGCCCGTCCTGCAGGCGGATCGTCGTCTTCCAGTCGCCGCTCACCGGCACGGGGCTGGCGGTGCGGTAGACGCCGGGGCTCTGCTCGCGCAGCGGCTCGACGACGAGGCCCCCGCCCTGCCACGACGTGACGGTGAGCCACGACGGGTCATCGGGCGCCGGGGTGACGCGGACGGTGACGTTCGCCTTCCCGTCCCCGGTGGGCTGCGTCGTCGCGATCGCGCGGGCGTCGCCCGGGCCGCTCGTGACGAGGCCGTTGACGAGGCAGGCGGCGACGAGGACGAAGCTCAGCGCGAGGGCGGGCCGAGCCACGCTCGGCAGCTCGCGGCGCAGGCCCATCGCCAGCAGCGCGCCGGCCAGGCCGCCCGCGACGCCCCCGGCGATCGCCATCGGCAGGCCCTCGGCGAGGATGTCCTTCGTCCAGTCGATCCGGAAGACGGCGTCGACCCACGGCCACTCGGCGGCGAAGCCGAGCGTCCCGATCGCGAGGCCGCTGACGGCCCCGAACAGCGCGGGGCGGGCCCGCGCGACGATGAGCAGGGCGACCGCCTCGACGAGCAGCGCCTCGACGACGTAGAGCGGGATCGCGGGCGTCGTCTGGCCGAGGACCGGGCCGACGATGACCGACACGCCGCCGCGGACGACGACGTAGAAGCCGGCGGCGAACAGGGCGCCGCCCCGGCCGATCCAGATCCGGGCGGCGACGAGCGCGAACCCGGCCCCGAGCGCGATGAGGAACGGCTGGAAGACGAGGCGGTACTGCGGGACGCCGAAGTCGAACTCGGCCTGGAAGGTGGAGAGGCCGATGAGGAAGCCGCCCATGAGGCTGGCGCGGCGGAAGAAGGTGACGAGCGACTCGGTCTGGCTGCGCTTCGTCTTGCCGTGCATGCCCTCGCTCAGCAGGACGGCGTTGGCGACGAGCGTCATGCCCGCGCCGCCGATGAGCATGAGGTGGGTCGGGCCCCAGAGCGTGACGTCCTGCCCGAAGAGGCGGTGCCAGACGTCGTCGAGCGGGAAGCCGATCAGGGCGAACGCGCCGCACGCGGCCATGAGGACGCCGCCGATCGGCGCGTACCAGTCCTCGGTGATCCGGATCGGGCGCGGACCGGGCCGCTCGCCCTCCTTCGGCAGCGCGATCGCGAGGATGCCCGCGGCGAACACGCCGAAGAGGCCGACGAGGATCAGGTAGTGCGCGGGGTTGGCGAGCGGGCCGGCGTCGCGGCCGTCGTCGATGTGGAGCGCGATGTCCCAGTACATGCCGAGCAGGGCGATGCCGAGGCTGGCGCCGGCGACGCCGGCGGGCAGGGCGGCCCACGCCGGGAGGCGCGCGATCTTCGCGCTGCGGTTCGCGACGTTCGTCAGCAGGGCGACGCGGCCGGAGCGATGGCCGGCGATCAGGAAGAGGAGGAGCGCGGTGACGAGCGTCGCGCCGGCGGTGGCGATGACGACCTGGTCGATCGCGGCGCCGCCGGCGGGCTCCGAGGCGGCGAGGAGGGTGTTGGCAAAGCGGTTCAGGACCATGACACGGATTGATGTTGCATTGATCTAAGGAACATGTCAAGGAGTACCCTTTGTGGCGTGGATCACACCATCGACGACCTCGCCGCTCGGGTCGGCATGACGGTCCGCAACGTCCGGGCGCACCAGTCGCGCGGGCTCCTGCCGCCGCCCGAGGTCCGCGGAAGAACCGGCTACTACGGTCCCGAGCACGTCGCCCGGCTCGAGCTCATAAAGGAGATGCAGGCCGACGGCTTCAACCTGAGCGCCATCCAGCGGCTGATCGAGGCGTCTGGCGGCGAGACGTCGGAGGTCCTGCGCTTCACGCGAACCGTGCGCGCCGCGTTCGACGACGAGGAGCCGGAGGTCGTCGAGCTGGCCGAGCTGGCCGAGCGCTTCGGGGAGGAGGCGGACGCGGCGCTCCTGAGGCGGTCGCTGGAGCTCGGGGTGCTGCGCGACCTCGGCGGCGGTCGCTTCGAGGAGCGCTCGCCGCGGCTGGCGCGCGCCGGCGAGGAGCTGCGGCGCCTCGGCGTGCCGCCGTCGCGCAGCGTCGAGCTGCTCGAGACGCTGCACGAGCACGCCGACGGCGTGGCCCGCGGCTACGTCGAGCTGTTCCTCGAGTCGGTCTGGCGGCCGTTCGACGCCGCCGGCCGCCCGCCGGAGCGCTGGCCGGAGATCGAGCAGACGCTCGAGCGGCTGCGGCCGCTCGCCGCCGAGACGCTCTTGGCAATGTTCGGGCTCGTGATGGCCGATCGCATCGAGGAGGCGGTGGAGGAGCAGATCGAGCTCGTGGCGGCGCCGCCCGAGGACGGCGCGCCCTGACCGTCCTCCTCGTGGCGGTCGCGGGGGCGGCCGGGGTCCTCGCGCGGTACGGGATCGCCGAGGCGCTGGGCTCCGGCGCCGCCCCGTGGTCGATACTCGGCGTGAACGTCCTGGGCTCCTTCGCGATCGGCCTGCTCGCCGGCGCCGGCGCGTCGGAGGACACCCGCGCCGTGCTCGGCGTCGGCTTCCTCGGCGGCTTCACGACGTTCTCCACCTTCTCGCTCGACGTGTTCGCCGACCTCGAGGCCGGCCGCCCCGGTCGCGCCGCCGCCTACGTGGTCCTCTCCGTCTCGCTCGGCGTCGCCGCCGCCGCGGCCGGCTGGGCGCTCGCGCGGGCGTGAAGGGAGCGGCCTCCGTCTCCGAGGTCCTGCGCGAGTGGGGCCGCATCGGCGTCATCGGCTTCGGCGGCCCGCCCGCGCACGTCGCGCTGTTGCGCGAGCTCGTCGTCGACCGGCGCCGGTGGATGGACGCGCGCGAGTTCGAGGACGCGAACGCGGCCTGCGGCCTCCTGCCCGGGCCGGCCTCGACCCAGCTGGCGATCTACTGCGCGCACCGGGTGGCCGGCCTGCGCGGGGCGGTCGTGGGCGGGCTCGCGTTCATCGTCCCCGGGCTGCTGCTCATCCTCGCCCTCGCTGCCGGCTCGCTGTCCGACGAGCCGCCGCGCTGGCTGCTCGCGCTCGCGGCCGGGGCGGGCGCGGCGGTCGTCCCCGTCGTGGTGCATGCCGGCCTCACGCTCCTCGGTCGCCCCGCGTTCGACCTGCGCCTCGTCTACGTGATCGCGGGCGCCGCGGCGGCGGTGCTGATCGGGCCGCTCGTCGTCCTCGTCCTGCTGGCCTGCGGGCTCGTCGAGCTGCTGCGCCGGCGCGGCCCCGCCCTTGCCGCACACGCCTGGCCGCTGCTCCTCCCGCTCGCCGCGTACGGCGCGAGCGAGCTGCCCGCGCTGGCCTGGACGGCGTTCAAGGTCGGCGCGCTCTCCTACGGCGGGGGCTTCGTGATCATCCCGCTCATGCAGGGCGACGCCGTCGACGCCTACGGGTGGATGACGCAGGCGGAGTTCCTCAACGCGGTCGCCTTCGGGCAGCTCACGCCGGGGCCGGTGACGCAGACGGTCGCCGTCGTCGGCTACGCCGCGGCCGGCGTCGGAGGCTTCTTCCTCGCCGCCGTCATCGCCTTCCTGCCGTCGTTCCTCGTCATCGCGCTCGGCGGCGAGCGCTTCGAGCGGCTGCGCTCCAGCCCGCGCGCGCCGGCGTTCCTCGACGGCGCGGGGCCGGCGGCGATCGGCGCGATCATCGGGGCGGCGGTCCCGCTCGCGGCCGGCCTGGAGGAGCTGTGGATGCTCGCGCTGGCGGTGGTCTTCGCAGGGGCGCTCGCCCTCGGCAGCGCGCCGATCGTCGTGCTGCTGGCCGGTGTGGTCGCGGGGCTCATCGGCGTGCTCGCGTTCGACCTCCCGCTCCCTTGACGATGAACCGGACGACGGCCGGCGTGCTCGCGTTGCCCGCGGCGTCGGTCAGCACGACCCGCAGCCGGTAGCGCCCGCGCGGCAGAGCGCGCCGCGCGGAGCGGCCGCTGAGGAAGCGGAGGACCCTGCCCTGCTCGACGGAGGTGGTCGTCGTCGCGACCGTGCGCACGCGGCGGCGCCTGACGCGCTCGATCGCCAGCTTCAGCGTGCCGGCCTCGCTCGCCTCGAGGCTGAGCGTGGTGCCGCGGCGGCGGGCCGGGCGGCGCGGCGCGAGCAGGCCACCGCGCGCGGCCGGGCGGACCCGGCGACGTGAGAGCCTGACCCGCCTGAGCGCGGGCTTCGTCCGGTCGGCCGCCCCGCCCGCGGCGTCGCCGCCCGGCTGCGGATCCGGCGCCCGGACGGCGATCGTGCGGGTCTCCGTCGCGCTGTTGCCGTCGGCGTCGGTCGCCGTGACGCGGACGCGGAAGGTGCCGGCCGTCTCGTAGACGTGGGTCACGGTCGCGCCCTCGGCGCCGGTGCCGTCGCCGAACCGCCACGACGGCGGCGCCACGGACGAGCGCGCGTCGCGGGCGTCGACCGACATGGTGACCGGCTCCCCGGGGACGGCCGACTCGGGCACGGTCAGCGCGTCGAGCAGCGGGCCGCCCGCGTCGAGCGTCTCGGCCTGGACGACGCCGGCGCGCTCCCACGCGATCGTCACGTCGCCCTGGGCGTCCAGCGCCAGGTCCGGCTCGCCGGCGTTCTCACCGGTCGCCGACAGCGGCGCCGGGGCGGTGAACGCCGTGGCGCCGAGGGGCCGGCCGGTGCGCTCGACGACGTAGCTCGTGCCGTCGAAGCGCCGGTAGGCGAGCGTCACCTCGCCGCGCGGCCCGACGGCCACCCGCGGCGCCTTGGCGGCGACGCCGGCGGGGGTCGCGGGCAGGCGCGGCGCGAAGGAGAGCGCGCCGGCGGGGCGCGAGGCGGCCTCG
>DASVRH010000082.1:0-6693 GCA_036388715.1 Solirubrobacteraceae bacterium
CGACTTCGTGCTCGTCGGCCTGAACGGGCAGCAGCTGCTCAACGGGCTGAAGCCGATCGCGGGCGCGCCCGGGCCGCAGGGGCTGGGCGACCCGCTCGAGAACTTCGGTCTCGGCTTCTTCCGGATCGACGACACCGTCCCGATCAGCGCCTTCCCCAACCGCGTCTGGAACGAGAACGAGGACGAGGACGTGGCCCGGCTCCAGCTCTTCCGCACGGTCAGGAACAACACCGGCGCCACGATCACCACGCTGCGGATCCGCTTCATCGACCTGACCACGCTCAACTCGCCGGTCGTCGGCAGCTCGCGCCAGGCGATCCTGTACCCGGTGAGCTCCAACGCCTTCGAAGGGGTCCAGACGTCGAAGGGCATCAAGACGGTCCGTGGATTCCGGCTCGACCCCGTGCCCGGCCCGCCGACGTCGAGGCGCGGGGGGCTGAACTCGAGCATGACCGTCGCCCTTCCGTCCGGCGGGCTCCCGCCCTGCTCGACGTCACCGAACAGCTGCTCGCTCGACGTGACGATGACCTTCGAGGCCGAGCCGACGGGCAGCTTCCGGGTCGCCTGGTGGCCTGAGGTCAAGTAGCGCTGGGCGCGGCTCTACGAGGCCGCCCGGGGCTGCCGCAGCCCCGGGCGGCCCGCGCCGCGGCTAGGCCGCGGCGGGCTCGGGAACCGCCTGGCCGGCGCCCTGGCCCGCGAACTTGCCGCGGATCAGGACGACGGAGGCGATGGCGCCGGCGACGAGCACGGCCGCGCTGACGTACGACGCCGTGTGCAGGCCGTCGACGTAGTTGGCCGGGTCGCCGCCGAACGCGTCGGCCGCGGGGACCATCGCGCCCAGCGCCGCGACGCCGAGCGCGATGCCGGCCTGGCGGAACGTGTCGTTCGTGCCGGCGGCCAGCCCGCTCTGCTCGACCGGGACGGACCCGAGCGCGACGGTGGTCACGGCCGGGTTGAACATCCCCGTGCCGATCATCGCCAGGATCATGCCGGGCAGCGTGACCGTCCAGGACGAGTCGGTCTCCGTGACCATCGCGATGTGGGTCATGCCCGCGGCGATGAGCACCAGGCCGACGCCGATCATCGCCCGCGGCGAGATCTTCTCGACGAGCTGGCTCGTCATGCCGGCGACGACGAAGTTCAGGATCGTGCCGGGCATGTAGACGAGGCCCGCCTCGATGGCGCTCAGCCCCAGCACCTGCTGGAGGTAGAGCGTCATGTAGAGGAAGATCGCGAAGAACGTCGCCGAGATCGAGAACGCGGCGACCTGCGCGCCGGTGAAGGCGCCGTTCTTGAACAGGCCCATCGGCAGCATCGGCTCACGCGTCTCGAGCTCCCAGCGCACGAAGGCGAACAGGAGGCCCGCGGCGGCCGCGAGCTCGCCGATGATCAGCGCGCTCGTCCACCCGTCCTCGTTGCCGCGCAGCAACGCGAGGACGAGCAGGAACAGGCCGCCGGTGAGGAGCGTCTGGCCGGTCCAGTCGATCCGCCGCGCCTTCGGGTCGCGCGACTCCACGACGTACTTGCGCGTGATCGCGATCGCCGCGAGGCCGACCGGGATGTTGATGAGGAAGATCCACTGCCAGTCGAGGCCGGACGTGAGCGCCCCGCCGACGAGCGGGCCGAAGGCGAACGAGCCGCCGATCGTCGCGCCGTAGGCGGCCAGCGCGCCGGCGCGCTCCTTGTCGCCGGGGAAGGCGTTGGCCAGCAGCGCCAGCGAGACGGCGAACATGACCGCCGCGCCGAGGCCCTGGACGGCGCGCGAGGCGTTGAGCATCACGATGTCGGTCGACAGCGCGCACGCGAGCGACGCGACCGTGAAGAGCGAGAGCCCGCCGATGAACATGCGCTTGCGGCCGAGACGATCGGCCAGGGCGCCGGCGGTGAGCACGACGCTCGCCAGCGCGAGCGTGTAGGCGTCGACGACCCACTGCAGGCCGCTGAGGCCCGTGTCCAGGTCCTCGGCGATCCGCGACAGCGCGGTGTTGACCACCGCGATGTCGAGCATGAGCATCGCGGTGGCGGCGCACACCACCACGAGCGTCCAGCGCTTCGTCACATCCATCGTGTTCCTCCTGCGGTTCATGAGCTGAGGGCAGGATCGACGGCAGACCCCCCGGCGTCATCGGGGGAACCCCCAAAGTTGCACCCTCAACGACCCTGGGCGTCCAGGCGTGGTCGCTCCCGTGACGCGGCGCACATAACGAGACGCTTGCGTTCCGCAACGGCATGGTTTACGGTACGCACAAGTTTCGATACTGCTCCGCCTCGGAAAGGACGCCGCCCATGCCCTCCACCCCAACACCCGATCCCCGCCGCTGGTGGATCCTGGGCGCCCTCAGCCTCGCGCTGCTCGTCATCGGCGTCGACAACACGATCCTCAACGTCGCGATCCCGACGATCGAGCGCGATCTGGGCGCCTCGACCGGCGCGATGCAGTGGATCGTCGACAGCTACATGCTCGTCTTCGCCGGCCTGCTGCTCACCATGGGCAGCCTCGGCGACCGCTTCGGTCGCCGGCGGGCGCTGTTCACCGGTCTCGTGCTCTTCGGGATCTCCTCCACCGTCGCCGCGTTCGCCGAGAGCACCGACATGCTCATCGCCGCCCGGGCGTCGATGGGGATCGGCGGGGCGCTCATCATGCCCGCGACGCTGTCCATCCTCATGAACGTCTTCCCGCGCGAGGAGCACGCGAAGGCGGTCGGCGTGTGGGCCGCCGTGTTCGGCCTCGGCGTCGCGGTCGGCCCGACGGGCGGCGGCCTGCTGCTCGAGCACTTCGACTGGGGCGCCGTCTTCCTCGTGAACATCCCGATCGTCGCCGCGGCACTGCTCGTCGGGTCGAGGCTCATCCCCGAGTCGCGCGACCCCTCGACGCCGCCGCTCGACCTGCCCGGCGCCGCGCTCTCGACCCTCGGCCTCTCGACGCTCGTCTACGGGCTCATCGAGGCGCCGTCCAAGGGCTGGGCCGCCGGGTCCACGCTCGTCGCCTTCGCGGCGGCCGCGGCGCTGCTCACCGCGTTCGTGTGGCGCGAGCTGACGACCGAGCACCCGATGCTCGACGTCCGCCTCTTCCGTCTCCCGGCGTTCAGCGCCGCGAGCGGCTCGCTGGCGCTGGCCTCGTTCGCCCTCTTCGGGTCGATCTTCTTCCTGACCCAGCACATGCAGGGCGTCCTCGGCTACTCGCCGCTGGAGGCGGGCGTGCGGCTGCTGCCGATCGCCGGCGGGATGATCGTCGCGGCGCCGCTGTCGGCGGTCGTGGCCGGGCGCTTCGGCACGCGGTTCACCGTCGCCCTCGGGATGACGGGCGTCGCCGCCGGGCTCGCGGTCATGGCGGTCGCGGACGCCGGCAACGGCTACGCACCCGTCGCGCTCTCGATGGTCCTGCTCTCGAGCGGCATGGGCCTCTCGATGGCCCCGGCCACCGAGTCGGTCATGAGCGTGCTCCCGCTGGAGAAGGCGGGTGTCGGCTCGGCGATGAACGACACGGTGCGGATGGTCGGCGGGGCGCTCGGCGTCGCCGTCCTCGGGTCCGTGTTGTCCACGGCCTATCGTGGCGGCATGGACGACGCCCCGGCCGCGGCGCAGGAGTCGGTCGGCGCCGCGCTGGCCGCGGGCCGCGACGGCGCGCTCGCCGACCAGGCGATCGACGCGTTCGTCAACGGCATGCACACCACCGCCATCGTCGCCGCGGCCGTGGCCCTGAGCGGCGCGGTGCTCGCCGGGGCGTTCCTGCCTCGCCGCGCCCGGCCGACCGCCCCGGCGCTCGTCGCGGAGCCGGCCGCCGCGTGACCGCCGAGACGGCATCGCGTCCGCCCGGCCGGCCGCGGTCGGCCGAGGCGGACGCCGCCATCGCCGGCGCGACCCTGGAGCTCCTCGTCGAGGAGGGGTTCCAGGGTCTCAGCATCGAGGCGGTGCGGCGGCGAGCGGGCGTGGGGAAGGCGACGATCTACCGCCGCTTCCCCGACAAGTCAGCGCTCGTCCGAGCCGCGATGGAGCACCTGCACGCGTCGCTCGAGCTGCCCGACACCGGCACGCTGCGCGGCGACCTCGAGGCCGTCTGGCGGTCGGCCTACGCCTCGGCGCCGTCCGCGCCGCAGCGGCTCATGCTCGTGCGGCTCCTGATCGAGGCGGTCGGCGACGAGAAGACGTTCGCGGTCTTCCGCGAGACGCTCGTCGAGCGCCGTCGCACCGGCCTGCGCGAGCTGCTCCAGCGCGGCCTCGAACGCGGCGAGCTGCGCCCCGGCACCGACCTCGAGCTGCTGATCGACCTTCTCGCCGGGCCGATCATCTACCGCTTCCTGATCGACGCCGGCGAGATGGAGGACCCGGTCGCCCGGGCCATGCAGGTCTACGACACGCTGCTGGAGGGGCTGAAGCCCTAGCTCTGCTCGGCCATGGCGAGGATGTCCTCGCGGCCGAGCTTGCCGACCAGCTCGGGGTGGTCGGCGCGGACGTGCTGGTCGACCTTCGCCACCAGCTCGTCGTCGGTGTCGGCGCGGACCGTCTGGCCGCACTCGCAGTTGATGACCTTGGCGCTCATGGCCGCAGCATCGCCGACGCGCGTTGCAGTTAGGTTGCAGCGGTGAGCACCACGCGGGTGCAGGTCTGTGGGCGCCTGGCCGTGACGTGGCACGGCGAGCGCATCGAGGAGCGCCTGCCCGCCCGCCAGGGCCGCCTGCTGTTCGTCTTCCTCGTCGTCCGCCGCGCGACCCCGCTGGGCCGCGACGAGATCGCCGAGGCGATCGGCGCGACCGACGCCACGCTGCGCCCGCTCCTGTCGCGGCTGCGTCGCGTGCTCGGCCCCGACGCGGTGACGAGCGGCGAGCAGCCCGGGCTCGTGCTGCCACCGGACGCGTTCGTCGACCTCGACGCCGCGCGCGAGGGCCTGCACCGCGCCGAGGCCGCGGTCGCCGCGGGCGACTGGGCGCGCGGGTGGGCCCCCGCGCGGATCGCGCTGCACACCGCCACCCGCGGCTTCCTGCCCGGCCACGACGCGCCGTGGGTCGCCGAGCAGCGCCGCGGTCTCGACGAGATGCGGCTGCGCGCGCTCGAGTGCGTGGGGGAGATCGGCCTCCGCATGGGCGGCGGCGAGCTCGACGCCGCCGAACGCTCCGGCCGCCGCCTGGTCGAGCTCGCGCCGTTCCGCGAGTCCGGCCACCGGCTGCTGATGGAGGCGCTCGCGGCGCGCGGCAACGTGGCGGAGGCGCTGCTCGCGTACGAGCGCCTGCGGACGCTGCTGCGCGACGAGCTCGGGGTCGCCCCGAGCCGTGAGAGCCAGGCAGTGCACGCGCGCCTATTGGCCCGCTGACACCGCCATTTTCGGGTCCGACTGGCGTTCATGCCGGTATGCCCCGGAGCCTCCTCGCCGTCCTGACCCCCGTTCTCCTCCTGCTCGCGACCGCCGCGCCCGCCCCGGCGGCGGCGCTGCCCGTCCCCAGCACGCCGCAGCTGATCGAGCGCGCGGGGCTCGACCGCGCCGACGAGCTGCGCATGCTCGCCTACGCCGTGGCCAAGCCCGGCCGGCTGCCCCAGCGCTTCCGCTCCGACACGCCGTGGGACGGCACCTTCGTGCTGCGCCGCCTCCAGCGCGAGGCGCCGCGGCTGCTGGAGACCGTCGCCGAGCCGCGCATCAACACCGAGCCCTCGGTGCAGTGCTCGGTCCTCTCGCTCGGGCCGAACCCGCAGGCCTACGAGTCGGAGTTCTTCTACATCGAGTACCCCGACAACCTCGTCTTCCAGGGCGGGCTGACGATCGAGGACTACGCGGAGTCGCTCGACGGCGCGTGGCGCAAGGAGATCGAGCAGTTCGGCTACGCCGCGCCGCCGATCCTGCCCGGCACCCCAGAGGGCAAGTATGACGTGCGCATCGGGCCGCTCGGCGCCGGCCTCTACGGCTTCGTCTCCAACCAGGGCACGTACGCCGGCCCCGCCGGCGACAACGAGGACACGCCGTGGACCGAGGACGACGCCGACGCGTCGTGCATGGGCCTCAACAGCGACTACGTCACCGGCTTCGACCAGCTCACGGTCGGCAGCGCGCGGGGGCGCCTCGACGCGACCACGGCCCACGAGTTCCTGCACTCGATCCAGTACGGCCTGGGCGCGCTCGACGGCGGCGACACCGAGCCCGACCTCAACTTCAGCGAGGGCCACGCCACCTGGATGGAGGACGAGGTCTACGACTCCGCCAACGACCAGTACAACTACCTCTATCCCGAGTTCCGCGACTCGATGGGCGAGCACGACGAGGGCAGCGAGTACTCGTACTTCCTGATCTGGCGCGGCCTGACCGAGCGCTTCGGCAGCGGGGTCCCGGGCCAGAAGCCCGAGGAGTTCATCCAGGAGTTCTGGGAGATCATCAGCCGCGAGCAGTTCGGCCCGATGGACGCGATCGAGAACGCGTACTCGGGCAAGACGGGCCTCTCGCTCGCCGACGGCTACCACGACTTCGCCCGCGCGGCCCGCTTCCTCAAGCAGTGCGGCGGCGGCTACGTGCTGCCGTTCTGCTTCGGCGAGGCCGACGCCTGGGCCGAGGTCGCCGGCTCGCGGCCCGAGCCCGACGGCTCGATCGACGCGATGGACGGCAGCTACGGCACCGACGACGAGCCCGCCGAGATCGAGGACAACTACACGCTCAACTGGGTCGACCTGCCCGAGGGGGACGCGCCGCTCGAGGCCGTGCTCGACCACAAG
>DASVRH010000083.1:0-6322 GCA_036388715.1 Solirubrobacteraceae bacterium
CGCGAGCACACGTCGCTCGACGCCTCCGAGCCCGTCCGGCGCGGCAACCACGCGCACGTCCTCGCCTCGCCGGCGGCGATGGCGGCGCGGTTCGCCGACCACCCGGAGGCGGTCGCGGAGACCGTGCGGCTGGCGGAGACGCTCGATTTCGATCTCCACAGCGATCTGGGCTACCGCTATCCCGGCGCCGAGGACGAGGGGGCCGACCGCCGCCTGGCCGAGACCTGCCACGCGTTCTTCGAGCACCGCTATCCGCTCGGCGACCGCACGCGCGCGCCTTCGGGGCGGCTGTTGCGCGAGGAGGCGGCCGAGCGGCTGGAGACCGAGCTGCGGCTGATCGCCGGCCTCGGCCTGTCCGGCTTCTTCAACCTCCATCACGAGCTGCTCGAGCTCGCGCGCGAGGTGGCGTGCGAGGTGCGGGGGCCGTCGGTCGCGCGGCAGGTGCTGCCGCCGGGGCGCGGGCGAGGGTCGTCGGTGTCGTCGATCGTCTGCTACCTGACCGGGCTGTCGCACGTCGACCCGGTCCAGAACGAGCTGCTGCTCGGGCGCTTCCTCAACGAGGAGATCACGTCGCTGCCCGACATCGACCTCGACTTCCCGCGCGACGTCCGCGAGGTCCTCCTCCCGCGCATCCACGACCGCTACGGCCGCGACCGCTCCGCGCTCGTCGCCGCGTTCCCGACGTACAAGGCCCGCGGCGCGATCCGCGAGCTGGGCAAGGCGCTCGGCCTCCCGCCGGGGGAGATCGAGAGGGTCGCCCGCGGCACCGAGGGGTGGGGGCGGATGGCCGAGGGCGACGTCGAGGCGGCGCTCGACCCTGCGCGCCTCGAGGACCTCGGCGACGCGGAGGCCGCGGCCGCCCTCTCCGCGACGGCGCGCGGCGAGGGGCGTTCGCGGTGGGAGTGGCTGAAGGCGCTGGCCGACGAGGCGTACGGCCTGCCCCGCCACCTCTCGCAGCACTCCGGCGGCATGATCGTCTCGACCCGGCCGCTCGTCGACTGCTGCCCCGTCGTGCCGGCGGCGATGGCCGGCCGCCAGATGGTCCACTGGGACAAGGACTCGTGCTCGGACGCGGGCTTCCTGAAGATCGACCTGCTCGGGCTCGGGATGCTCTCCGCCGTCGAGCGCACCGTCGACCACATAGCGCGGCGGACGGGCGAGGTCATCGATCTCTCGAGGATCCCGTTCGACGACCCCGAGACGTTCACGACGATCCAGGAGGCCGACACCACCGGCGTCTTCCAGATCGAGAGCCGGGCGCAGATGGCCTCGCTGCGCCGCACCCGGCCCGAGACGCTCGAGGAGCTGACGATCCAGGTCGCGATCGTGCGCCCCGGCCCGATCCAGGGCGGCGCCGTCAACCCGTACATCGAGCGCCGCCAGCGGCTGCGCGAGGCCCCGGACTACGTCATCCCCTACGAGCACCCCTCGCTCGAGCCGGTCTTGCGCGAGACCCTCGGCGCGATCATCTTCCAGGACCAGGTCATCGAGGTCGCGATGGCCTTCGCCGGCTTCTCGCCCGGGGAGGCGGAGGGCCTGCGCCGCGCGATGAGCCGCAAGCGCTCCGAGGCGGCGATCATGGCCCACAAGGAGCGCTTCGTCCTCGGCGCGATGGAGCGCCATCCCGACGTCGACGAGGCGCTCGCCGAGCGGGTGTGGGGCATGGTCGTCGGCTTCTCGGGCTTCGGCTTCCCCAAGGCGCACGGCGCGGCGTTCGGCCTGCTCGCCTACCAGTCGACCTGGCTGCGCGTCCACCACCCGCTCGAGTTCGTCTGCGGCCTGCTCGACGAGCAGCCGATGGGCTTCTACCCGCCCGACTCCCTCATCCACGAGGCCCAGCGCCGCGGGCTGGAGGTCCTCCCGCCCGACATCAACCTCAGCGGCCTCCTCTGTGGGATCGAAAGGGGCGCGCCCGAAGAGGGCCCCTCCGGCGCGCCCGAAGAGGGGCGTCGCTCGGGGGACGCGATCAGGATCGGGCTCGGGTACGTGTTGGGGGTGCGGGCCGACGAGGTCGCGGCGCTCCTCGCCGCGCGCGAGCAGGGCGGGCCGTTCCGCTCGCTCGAGGATCTCGCCTCCCGCGCGGGGGCGGGGCGGGCGGCGCTCGAGCGGCTCGCGTGGTCGGGCGCCTGCGACGCCCTCGCCGGCGACCGGCGCAGGGCGCTGTGGCAGCTCGGCGTCGCGGCGCCCGGGCGGCGGGTCGACGGGGGAGGGGTGCAGCTCTCGCTGCCGCTCGGGCTCCCGGCGCCGCCGCGGCTGCGGGCGGTCGGCGAGTGGGAGGGGATGCTCGCCGACTACGGCGCGACCGGCGTCAGCGCGCGCACGCACCCGATGAAGCTCCTGCGCCCCAACCTGCGCGAGCGCGGGATCGTCACGAGCAAGGAGCTCGACGCGCTGCCGCACGGCGGGCAGGTCCGCATCGGCGGCCTCGTCATCGCCCGCCAGCGCCCCGGCACGGCGAAGGGGATCGTCTTCCTGCTCCTCGAGGACGAGGTCGGCACCGTCAACCTCATCGTCGCGCCCGACGTCTACGAGCGCGACCGCCTCGCCGTCCGCGTCGAGCCGCTCGTCGTCGCCGAGGGCAAGCTGGAGAAGTTCGCGTCCTCCGGCGGCGCGGTGAACATCGTGGTCCGCCGCCTGACCGCGCTGGACCGCCCCGACGATGCCCCGGCCGAGCTGCACCAGCTGCCCGCCGCGATCGGCGGCACCGCGAAGGAGCCCCTGCCGGGCGAGGAGGAGCTGGCGGCGGCCGCCGGCGGCGGCGACTTCCGCGCCGTCGCCCCACCGGTCATGTCGTTCGCGAGAGGAAGGTCCCGATAGCGACGAATCTCCGCCCGGGTGGGTAAGGTGCCGCGCGCAGATGGCCACTCTCGCCTTCGTCCTCTTCTTCGTCACGCTCGGCCTCGGGACCGTCCTGGCCGCGATGAAGAGCGGCCGCCGCGGGCCGCTGCTCGACTCCGAGACGCGGACCGGGCGCCGCCTCGTCGTCGCCTTCGCGGTCGCGGTGGCGGCGCTGTTCGGCGTGGCGATCCCGGTCGCCGTCGGGTTCCTCAACGGCGACGAGCAGACGAAGCAGGCGCAGAGCGGCATCGAGCTGACGAACGACCAGAAAAAGGGCCGCGAGTTCTTCGCCCGCTCCTGCGGCCAGTGCCACACGCTGAAGTCGGCCAACTCCGTCGCGACGGTCGGCCCGAGCCTCGACGCCCTGCGCCCGCCCAAGAACCTCGTCGTCGACGCGATCGAGAAGGGCCGCGCGCGCGGCAACGGCAACATGCCGGCGCTGCTGTACGAGGGCGCCGACGCCCGCCGGATCGCCGACTTCGTCGCGTCCACCGCCGGCCGCTAGCCGCAACTTCCCTGCAACGAGGGAGGAATCGGGCGCGGATCGCCCGCAAGACCCCTTGCAGGTCGCCATAACAGTTGCCGGTTTGCAGGACTTTCGGCCCCTGCTACGATCCGCGCCGCAAGACCGCTGAGTCCTGGTCGTTCCGGATGCATGAGGCATGCGGGGCCCCGGGAGCGGGGGACCCACTGTTGGGGCGAATCACCTGAATCCAGGTGTAGCGCGACTCTTCCGGCGCGAGCCCGTCAGCTAACCCCGTAAGCCTTCGAGAAGAGGAAACGGAACGCATGAGCCAGACGGCCTCACGCCCGTGGTGGGCTGACGTGCAGCACCTCCGTCCCGACGAGGACGGAGGGAACCGATCGCTCCGGACCGGCCGGTTCGAGCGCCCGACCGCGCGCCCGCGCCGGGGTGACGACCACCGCCCTGCTCGCCGCCGCGAGCCGGAGGTCTGGCTCGACGCCTCGCTCGACGTCCCCGTCGAGAAGGCGAAGCCGGAGCCGAAGCCCGAGCGCCGCACGATCGAGATCCGCGGGCAGGTCGACCGCGTCCACGGCGTCGCGCCGGTCTCCTCGCCCGGCCCGCAGCGCGTGCGCGGCCGCAGGGCCCACGAGCGCGTCGGCCCGCGGCCGGACAAGGTCGCGATGTGGGCCGTCATCCTCGGCCTGCTGCTCATCCTCGTGGCCGCGATCAGCAGCCCCGGGGCGGACGCCGCCGCGATCCTCCTGTCCGCCGGGCTCTAGGCGCACACGGGCCCTCCGGGGCCAAGGGGTCGCGGGCCGGCTTGTACGGCCGGTCCATGGGCCGGCGGACCGGCACGGGCTAGTCTCCGCGCCCATGCCCGACCAGACGAGCACGGCCGCCGACGTCCTCGCGGCCTGCGACGAGCGCAACATCCGGTTCGTCCGGCTGTGGTTCACCGACGTCCTCGGGCACCTGAAGTCGTTCAGCATCGGCCGCGACCAGCTCGAGCACGCGCTGAGCGAGGGCGCCGCGTTCGACGGCTCGAGCATCACCGGCTTCAACCCGGTCGAGGAGTCGGACATGATCGCCATGCCCGACCCGCAGACGTTCGCGACGCTCCCCTGGCGCCCCGCGGACCACGGCGTCGCGCGCATCTTCTGCGACATCCTCACCCCCGAGCGCACGCCCTACGAGGGCGACCCGCGCTACGTCCTGCGGCGGGCGATCGAGCGGATGGAGCAGCTCGGCTTCGACGCCTTCAACGTCGGCGTGGAGCCCGAGTACTTCCTCTTCAAGGACCGCCACGGCACCGAGCCCCTCGACGAGGGCGGCTACTTCGACCTCACGACGCTCGACGCCGGCAGCGACGTGAGACGCGAGACGATCCTCGGCCTCGAGCAGCTGAACATCGGAGTCGACACGAGCCACCACGAGGGCGGCCCGAGCCAGCACGAGATCGCGCTGCGCGCCACCGACGCGCTCAAGGCGGCCGACAACGTCGTCACCAGCCGCATCACGGTCAAGGAGTACGCGCTCAAGGAGGGCTGGCACGCGACCTTCATGCCCAAGCCGCTCGAGGGCGAGAACGGCTCCGGCATGCACACCCACCTGAGCCTGACGAAGGACGGCCGCAACGCGTTCTTCGACGCCGACGACCCCTACGGCCTCTCCGACGTCGGCCGCGGCTTCATCGCCGGCCAGCTCAGGCACGCGCGGGAGCTGAGCGCCGTCTTCGCGCAGTGGGTCAACTCCTACAAGCGCCTGGTCCCGGGCTTCGAGGCGCCGGTCTACGTCGCGTGGAGCCGCCGCAACCGCAGCGCGCTCGTGCGCGTCCCGCCGCACCGCCCCGGCGCCGACGAGCACACCCACATGGAGCTGCGCTGCCCCGACCCGGCCTGCAACCCGTACCTGACCTTCGCGGCGCTGCTGCACGCCGGCCTCGAGGGGATCGAGAAGGGCTACGAGCTGCCCGAGCCGATGGAGAAGAACCTCTACCACCTGAGCCCCGACGACCGCCGCCGGCTCGGGATCGAGCAGCTGCCCGAGACGCTGGGCGAGGCGGTCGAGATCGCGGCCGAGTCCGAGCTCGTCCTGCGCACCCTCGGCGAGCACATGTACAACCGGTTCGTCGAGATCAAGCGGCAGGAGTGGGAGGACTACCGCGTGCAGGTGACGCGCTGGGAGCTCGACCGCTACCTGCCGGTGCTGTGACGGAGCGCGTCTCCGACCTCCTCACACCGAGCCTCGACGACCACGCGGCGCCACCGCCGGGCCGCCGGCCGTGGCGCCTCTCCTCCCAGTTCTACGTCGCGTTCTTCGGCGGCGTGCTCGCCGTCACGGCGATCGCCTTCGTCAACGCCGGGCGGCTGCGCGCCGACCAGCGTCGCCGCCTGCTGATCCTCGGCTCCGGCGTCCTCGGCCTCGCCGCGGGCATCGTCGCGGCCGTCGCCGGGCATGACAGCCTCGACGCCAGCGACCTGCGGCTGATCGAGCGCGGGATCGCGCTCGTCACCTGCGGAGCCATGTACCTGATCCAGCGCACCCCCGACCGCCTCCACCACTACTTCGGCCGCGGCAGCACGCCCGACGAGGAGTACGACAGCCTCGTCGGCCCCGGCATCGCCGCGGTCATCTGCGGCGCGATCATCCAGACCGCCGTCTTCGCCGCGATCCTCCTCTGATGGAGAGCGCCGACACCCACGCCGCCCTCAGCGTCGCCCGCCGGTTCATCGAGATCGGCCGGCCGGAGCGCGCGCTCGACGCGCTCGACCGCGCCGGCGCCGGCCCGGAGGACGAGGAGGCCTGGGGCCTGCGCGCGTGGGCGCTGGCCGGCCTCGAGCGCTGGGACGACGCCGCGCGCGTCATCGGCGACCTGCTCGCCGACGACCCCGAGGACGTCCAGATGCTCGCGCTGCTGAGCGCCGTCGAGGAGGAGCGCGGCGACCTCGCCGCCGCCGAGCGGGCGGTCCTCTCGGCGCTGCGCCTCGAGACCGAGTCCGCGTACCTGCTCACCCGCTA
>DASVRH010000084.1:0-6674 GCA_036388715.1 Solirubrobacteraceae bacterium
GACGATCACCGGGCCGCCCCGCAGCCGCACCGGCAGCGCGCTCGCCGCCGCGGGGGACTTCGACGGCGACCGCCGCCCCGACCTCGTGGTGGGGACGCGCGGAGGGTTCGCGATCGTGACCGCCGCGCGGATCACCCGATAGCCGTCCACCTCGGCGCGGCGCCACGACCGCCGTCTGTCACCCTCGGGGCGTGACCGACGGGATCTCCCGCCGCAGGTTCGTGGGCGCGGGCGCGGCCGTGCTCGGCGGCGGCGCCGCGTTCGGCGCCGGCGCCGTCAGGTTCGGCGACGGAACGGCGCCGGAGTCGGTCGCCGAAGCGGCCGGGCCCGGCGACGAGGACGTCGCGGCCGCCGCGCGATCGTGGCGCGGCGTCCGCCGGCTCTTCTCCCTCGACCCGCGGTTCGCGCACCTCTCGGCCTTCATCCTCGCGCCGCACTCCGCGCCCGTCCGCGCCGCGATAGAGCGTCACCGGCGCGGGTTCGACCGCGACCCCCGCCGCTACCTGACGAACAACGAGCACCGCGAGGAGCGGGTGGCGGTCGCCGCCGCTCGCCACCTCGGCACGAGCCCCGGCCAGATCGCGCTCACCGACTCGACGACGATGGGCCTCGGGCTCGCGCTAGCCGGCCTGCGGCTCGGCGCCGGCGACGAGATCGTCCTCTCGCGCCACGAGCACTACTCCTCGCGCACCGCCGCCCAGCTCACCGGCGCGCGGGTCGAGGAGATCGAGCTCTACCCGCCGCGCGCGCCGGAGCGGGCCGGCCACGACGAGATCGTCGGCGCCATCGACCGGGCGATCGGGCCGGCCACGAAGGTCGTCGTCGTCACGTGGGTGCACTCGAGCAGCGGCATCAGGCTGCCGCTGCGAGCGGTCGCGGACGCCGTCGGCGACCGCGCCCTGCTCGTCGTCGACGCCGCCCACGCCCTCGGCACCGGGCCGATCGACGCGGCCCAGAGCGGGGCCGACGTCCTCGTCGCGGGCGCGCACAAGTGGCTCCTCGGCCCGCGCGGCACCGGCATCGTGTGGGCCCGCGGCGAGGCGTGGGAGCGCATCCAGCCGACGATCCCGACCTTTCGCGGCGACCAGAGCCCCGGCGCGCGCCACACCCCGGGCGGCTATCACTCCTTCGAGCACCGCTGGGCGGCCGAGCAGGCCTTCCGCCTCCAGCAGGCCGTCGGGCAGGCCCGCATCGGGCGCCGCATCGACCAGCTCGCGAACCGCCTCCGCGCCGGCCTGCGCGGCATCCCGGGGGTCACGGTCCACGCGCCCGACGACCCACGGCTGCACTCCGGCGTCGTGACGTTCAGCCTCGCCGGCCGCGACGCCGCAAGCACCGCCGACGGGCTCTCCGCGCGCCGCGTCCACGGCAGCGTCACGCCGTACGACGTCCAGCTCGCGCGGCTCGGCGCCACGTGGATGAACACGCCCGGGGAAGTGGACCGGGCGATCCGCGCCGTGCGCGACCTGGCGGCCTAGCCCGCCGGCAGCGTCTCGCGGATCAGCGCGCGGATCTCGCGCAGCGCGACGGGGAGCGTGGTCAGGTCGTACGCCCCGCCCGCGCGGATGTCGTCGAGGATCCCCATGCTGCGCTCGAGCGTCGCGCGGTTGGCCTCGGCCCACGCCGCCATCCGCTCCTCGCACGGCACCCCGGACGGCGTCTGGCGCAGGACGTCGTCGGTCAGCTCGCGGTGCAGGACGAACAGGTCGTCGCGCAGCGCCGCGCGCGCCATCGCCCGCCAGCGGTCGTCGCGCGGCAGCGCCAGCACCTGGTCGCGCAGCCAGTGCAGCCGCAGCCCGGCGCCGATGCGGAAGTGCAGCGCCGCGACCTCGTCGATCGGCTGGCCGGCGGCCACCGCCACCTCGACGACGTCGAGCACCGCGAACAGCGCCCCGAGCGACGCCGCCTGCCGCGCCACGCCTTCCGGCACGCCGGCCGAGCCCAGCTCGGTCACCCGCGACTCCCACGCCTCGCGGTCGCCGTCGACCAGCACGTCGGGCAGGGCGGCGGCGATCGCCTCGGCGCCGCCCTCGAAGTCCGCCACCGTCGACGCGATCTCCAGCGGCCGCCGCCCGTTGCGCAGCAGCCAGCGCGTCGCGCGCTCGATGAGCTTGCGGGCGTCGAGCAGGATCTCCGTCTGGAGCATGGCCGGCACGCGGTGGTCGAGCGCCTCGACCTCGTGCCAGAACCCGGGCATCCCGTACATCTCGCGGGCGACCGCGTAGGCCCGCGCGATCTCCGACGCCGGCGCGCCGGTCTCCTCGTGCATGCGGAAGACGAACGTCATCCCGGCGCGGTCGACCAGCGAGTTCGTGACGTGGGTGGCGATGATCTCGCGCCGCAGCCGGTGGCCCTCCATCGCCTCCGCGTGCTTCTCCGGCAGCGGCGCGGGGAAGTAGCGGGCCAGGTCCTTCGAGAGCCACGGGTCCTCGGGGAGGCCGGAGTCGAGCAGCTCGGTGTAGAGCGTCACCTTGGAGTAGGCGAACAGCACGGCCAGCTCGGGCCGCGTCAGGCCGGCGCCGGCGGAGCGGCGCTCCTCGATGGTCTCGGCGTCCGGCAGCGCCTCGAGCTCGCGATCGAGGCGCGCGACGTGCTCGAGGCGCCTCAGGAACCGGTGGTGGACGTCGAGCATCGACGCCGCCTGCGCGGAGGCCAGCGCCAGCGCCTGGGCCTGGCGGCCGTTGTCGCGCAGCACGAGCGCGGCGACGTCGTCGGTCATCCGCACCAGCAGGCGGTCGCGCTGCTTGCGCGTCAGCTCCCCGGAAGCCACGACCGAGTCGAGCAGGATCTTGATGTTCACCTCGCGGTCCGACGAGTTGACGCCGCCCGCGTTGTCGATCGCGTCGGTGTTGATGCCGCCGCCGCGCAGCGCGTACTCGATCCGCGCGCGCTGGGTGAGCCCCAGGTTGCCGCCCTCGCCGACGACCCGGCAGCGCAGCTCGGCGGCGGTCACGCGCACGCCGTCGTTGGCCTTGTCGCCGACCTCGGCGTCCGTCTCGGACGAGGCGCGGACGTAGGTCCCGATCCCGCCGTTCCACAGCAGGTCGACGGGCGCGCGCAGGATCGCCCGGATCAGCTCGTTCGGCGTGACCTCGTCGGCCTCGACGCCGAGCGCCTCGCGCACCTGCGGCGAGACCGCGATCGCCTTCGCGCTGCGCGGCCAGACGCCGCCGCCCTCGGAGATCAGCGACGCGTCGTAGTCCTCCCACGACGAGCGCGGCAGCTCGAACAGCCGCCTACGCTCCACGAACGACGTCGCGGCGTCGGGTTCGGGGTCGACGAAGACGTGGCGGTGGTCGAACGCCGCGACGAGGCGGATGTGCTCGGAGAGGAGCATCCCGTTGCCGAAGACGTCGCCGCTCATGTCGCCGACGCCGGCGACGGTGAACTCGTCGGACTGCACGTCGAGTCCTCGCTCGCGGAAGTGGCGCTTGACCGACTCCCACGCGCCGCGCGCGGTGATGCCCATCTTCTTGTGGTCGTAGCCGGCGGACCCGCCCGACGCGAACGCGTCTCCGAGCCAGAAGCCGTACTCGGCGGCGATGCCGTTCGCGATGTCCGAGAACGTCGCGGTGCCCTTGTCGGCGGCCACCACGAGGTACGGGTCGTCGCCGTCGAAGCGCACGACGTCGGCGGGCGGGACGACCTCGCCCTCGACGATGTTGTCGGTGATGTCGAGCAGCCCGCAGATGAAGGTGCGGTAGCACGCGATCACCTCGTCGCGCAGCGGCTCGCGCGGCTTCTTGACGACGAACCCGCCCTTCGCCCCGACCGGCACGATCAGCGCGTTCTTGACCATCTGCGCCTTCATCAGCCCGAGGACCTCCGTGCGGAAGTCCTCGAGGCGGTCCGACCAGCGCAGGCCGCCGCGGGCCACCTGGCCGCCGCGCAGGTGCACGCCCTCGGTGCGCGGCGAGTACACGAAGACCTCGAAGCGCGGGCGCGGGCTCGGCAGCAGCGGGATCCGCGCCGGGTCGAGCTTCAGCGACAGGTAGGGCTTCGGCGCGCCGTCGGCGCCGGGCTCGAAGTGGTTCGTGCGCAGCGTCGCCCGGACGACGGAGAGGAAGTTGCGCAGGATGCGGTCCTCGTCGAGGCTCTCGACGCGCTCGATCGCCTCCTCGATCCGCCCGGCGATCGCCTCGGCGACGTCGTGCCCGGCGGGGTGGACGGGGTCGAACCGCGCGGCGAACAGCTCCACCAGGCCGCGCGCGACGTCGGGGTGCGCGAGCAGCGCCAGCTCCATGTAGCGGTTGGAGAACGTCGTGCCGCCCTGGCGCAGGTAGCGCGCGACGGCGCGCAGCACGACGACCTCGCGCCACGTCAGCCGCGCCCGCAGCACCAGGCCGTTGAACCGGTCGCTCTCGACCTCGCCGCGCCAGACGCGCGTGAACATGTCCTCGAAGTCCTCGCGCACCTCGTCGACGTCGAGCTCGCCGTCGTAGACGAGGCCGAAGTCGTAGACCCAGGCCGCCTCGCCCTCGCGCGGGCGGATGCCGTAGGGCCGCTCGTCGGCCACCTTCAGCCCCGCGTGCTCGAACATCGGCAGGACCGCGGAGAGCATCACCGGCTCGCCGGCGCGGTAGAGCTTGCAGCGCAGCACGCCGTCGCCGGCCTCGATCGGGCGGTAGAGCGTCATCGCCAGCGGCTCGGACCCGCTCTGCATCGCCTCGAGGCGCTTGACGTCGGAGACGGCGGTCCGCGCGACGTGGTCCTCCTGGTAGGCGGCGGGGAACGCCGTCCCGTAGCGGCGGAACAGCCGGTTGCCCGCCTCCTCGCCGAGCTCGTCGACGAGCGCCTCGTGCAGCGCGTCGTTCCACGAGCTCGTGGCGTCGACGATGCGCTGCTCGAGCGCGGCGACGTCGACGTCGGGCAGACCGCCCGACCCCGTGCGCACGATGAAGTGGATCCGCACGAGCACGTCGGTCAGGCGCAGCGACCAGTCCACGGTCTCGCCGCCGAACGCCTCGCGCAGGATCTCGCCGGCGCGCTCGCGGTTCTGGGTGTTGAACCGCTCGCGGGGGAGGAAGAGCACGCAGGACAAAAAGCGCTCGTACTCGTCGCGGCGCACGAGCAGGCGGACGCGCTGGCGCACGCCGAGCGCGTGGATGGCCATGGCGATCTCGTACAGCTCGGCCTCGTCGACCTGGAAGAGCTCGTCGCGCGGCAGCGTCTCGAGGATGTCGACGAGCGCCTTCTCGTCGTGGCTGCCGGGCGGGAACGCCGCGCGCGCGATCACCGACTTGACCTTGTGGCGCAGAAGCGGGATCTCGTCGGGCCGCGCCTTGTAGGCGACCGTCGTGTAGAGGCCGAGGAAGCGGCGCTCGCCGACCACGTTGCCGTCGGCGTCGAAGCGCTTGACGCCGACGGAGTCGAGGTAGGCGGGCCGGTGCACCGTGGCTCGGGAGTTGGCCTTCGTGAGGATGAGCAGGCGCGGCGCGCGGGCGAGCGCGCGCACGCGCGGGGGCAGGTCGTCGAACGGGCGCGAGGCGGGGTGCCGGCCCCCACGGCCGGTGCGCAGGATGCCCAGGCCGCTGTCGGGGATCGCGCGCAGGCGCTCCTCGCCCTCCTCGTCGACCAGCTCGTACTCGCGGTAGCCGAGGAAGACGAAGTTGTCGTCGGCCAGCCACTCCAGCAGCGCGTTGGCCTCGCGCCGCTCAGCGTCGGACACCGGGGGAGGCGGGTCGTCGAGCGACGCGGCGAGCTCGCGCGCCGTCCGCGTCATCGCCGGCCAGTCGCCGACCGCGGCGGTGACGTCGCCGAGCGCCTCGAGCACGTCGTCGTGCAGGGCGATCAGCTCGCCGCGCTCGGTCTGGCGGTCGACCTCGATGTGGATCACCGACTCCGGCACCCCGGCGTCCTCGTGCGCGTGCCGGACGCGGAGCAGCTCGCCATCGTCGTCGCGCTCGACGCGGATGACCGGGTGGATCAGCAGGTGGATGCGGTAGCCGCGGCGGGTGACGGCCATCGACAGCGAGTCGACGAGGAACGGCATGTCGTCGCTGACGATCTCGACGACAGTGTGCGTCGACTGGAAGCCGTGCTGCTCGAAGTCCGGGTTGTAGATGCGGATCTTCGGCTCGCCCGGCGCGCGGCGGCGGGCCAGCCCCCAGTGCGCGAGCGCGGCCCCGTAGAGGTCGAGCGGATCGCGGCCGGCGAGGTCCTCGGCGGGGACCCAGCGGTAGTACTGGCGGACGAACTCCTCGACCTGCTCGGCGTCCGCGCCCTCCACGCGCTCCCGCACCCGGGAGCACAGCGAGTCGACGAGTGAGGGCCCGGCCTTGTCAGTCCGCACCGCCATCGGTGGGGACACTACCCCCGGCTAGAGCGGGGGCGTCCAATACGGGCGGGTATCCACGCACGTCGTGTACGTGCGCGTCCGCCGCAGGACCTTCCCGGTGACCGTCACGGCGCGGATCCGCAGGACGTATCGGCCGGGCGGACGGCCGCGAAGGTCGACGCGCGCCGTGAAACGACCCTTGCGTCGCGTGACCTTCAGCCGCTCGCCGGCGAGCGTCATGACCACGCGGCGCAGCCGCAGGCGGCGGTAGCGGCGGACCTTGACGTCAAAGGCGCGGCTGGACGCGCAGCCGCCGTGGCGGACCTGCGCCGGCTCGACCACGAGAGCGGGGGCGACCTCGATCAGGGGCTCGGGCTCGGGGAGCGGGTCCGCGGGC
>DASVRH010000085.1:0-3653 GCA_036388715.1 Solirubrobacteraceae bacterium
CCGCCCGCGCCGGGCAACGAGCCCGACCTGCAGGTCCCGTGGATGTACGCGTTCGCCGGCGCGCCGTGGGGGACGCAGCGCGAGCTGGCCGAGATCCGCACCCTCTACCGGCCCACGCTCGACGGCCTGCCCGGCAACGACGACCTCGGCGGCCTGTCCGCGTTCCACGTCTTCAACGCGATGGGCTTCGGCCCCGTCACCCCGGGCGCGCCGTTCCACGTCGTCGGCTCGCCCGTCTTCTCGCGCGTGACGCTGCGCCCGGCCGGCGGCGGCAGGACGTTCCGGGTCGAGGCGACGGGGGAGGGCGCGCTCGCGCCGTACGTGACCTCGGCGTCGCTGAACGGCGTGCCGCTCGAGCGCTCGTGGTTCTACGAGCGCGAGCTCGCCCGCGACGGCGGCGTGCTGCGCCTGCGGATGGGAACGCGGCCCGACACGACGTGGGCCACCGACCCGCAGGACCGCCCGCCGTCGGTCACGGGCTCGAAGCTCGGCGCCTTCGGCTGCTGAGGTTTCCCCACGCCGACCCGCGATCAGCGTAGGGTCGGTGATCCACCGGAGCTTCCTTGAAGGAGGCCGCCATATGCCGTCTCGCAGCCTGGCCGTTCGCATCGGACACTGGAGCGCGCAGCACCGCCGCATCGCCGTCTTCGGGTGGCTCGGCCTGTTCGTCGTCAGCATCGCGCTGGCCGCGACCGTCGGCATGACGACGCTCAAGAGCGAGGAGCTCGGCGACGGCGAGTCCAAGCAGGGCGACCAGATCCTCGCCGACGGCGGCTTCAACGACCGCGCCTCCGAGCAGGTGCTCGTGCAGGCGCGCGACGGTGGCCCGTCGGCCCGCGACGACGCGTTCCGCGCCGCCGTGTCGGACGTCATGCAGCGCCTGCACCGCTTCGACACGGTCACGGAGATCGAGAACCCGTACCTGCCGAAGAACGCCGGCCAGGTCTCGAAGGACGGCCGCTCGGCGATCGTCGGCTTCGAGATCGTGGGCGACGAGGACGTCGTCACCGACCGCGTCGTGCCGGTCGAGGCCGCGGTGGCCGCGGCGCAGGAGGCGCATCCGGCGCTGCGGATCGAGCAGTTCGGCGACGCCAGCGTCGAGCGCGCGGTCGACAAGTCGTTCGAGGAGGACTTCCAGAAGGCCGAGACGCTGTCGCTGCCGATCACGCTGCTGATCCTCATCGTCGCCTTCGGCGCGATCGTGGCGGCCGGGCTGCCGCTGCTGCTCGGCATCTCGGCGGTGGCCATCACGATCGGGCTGCTGGCGCCGATCTCGTCGGCCGTTCCCGTCGACGAGTCGATCTCGTCCGTGATCCTGCTCGTCGGCCTCGCGGTGGGCATCGACTACTGCCTCTTCTACATCCGCCGCGAACGCGACGAGCGCGCCGCGGGGCGCGACAACGAGGCCGCGCTCGAGGTGGCGGCGGCCACCTCCGGGCGCGCCGTCCTCGTCTCCGGCGTCACCGTCATCGTCGCGCTGGCCGGCATGTTCCTGACCGGCAACGCGACGTTCACGTCGTTCGGCACCGGGACGATCCTCGTCGTCGCCGTGGCGATGGTCGGGTCGGTGACCGTGCTGCCGGCGCTGCTGTCCAAGCTCGGCGACAACATCGACAGGGGCCGCATCCCGTTCATCGGGCGCCGCCGGGCGGCGCGCGACCCGGAGACGGGGTTCTGGGCGCGGGTCGTCGACGCCGTCCTGCACCGCCCGGTCGTCTCGGTCGTCCTCGCGGGTGCGCTGCTCGTCGCCCTCGCGCTGCCGGCGCTGCGCATGCACACCGTCAACTCGGGGGTCGAGGGACTGCCGAAGGACCTCGCGGTGATCAAGACCTACGAGCGCATCCAGGCGGCGTTCCCCGGCGGGCCGCTGCCCGCCGTCGTCGCCGTCCGCGCCGACAACGTCCGCTCGCCGAAGGTGGCCGAGCAGATCCGCAACCTGCGCGACAGCGCGGTCGCCACCGGCCTCATGCGCGAGCCCGTCACGACGTCCTACAACGAGGACCTGACCGTCGCCAGGGTGGACATCCCGGTGATCGGCAACGGGACGGACGCCGACTCCGACCGGGCGCTCGCGGCGCTGCGCGACAAGGTCGTGCCCTCCACGGTGGGCACGCTCGACGGGACGGAGGCGAAGGTCACCGGCATCACCGCGCAGTCGCGGGACTTCAACGACCTGATGAAGGAGCGGGCGCCGATCGTCTTCGCCTTCGTCCTCTCGCTGGCCTTCCTGCTGCTGATGGTGACGTTCCGCTCCATCGTCATCGCGCTGAAGGCCGTCGTGCTCAACCTGCTGTCGGTCGGCGCGGCGTACGGGGTGCTCGTCCTCGTCTTCCAGGACGGGCGCCTCGAGTCGCTGCTCGGGTTCGAGTCGATCGGCGGGATCACCGCGTGGCTGCCGCTGTTCCTGTTCGTGATCCTGTTCGGGCTCTCGATGGACTACCACGTCTTCATCCTCAGCCGCGTCCGTGAGGGGCGCGACCGCGGGATGAGCACCGACGACGCCATCTCGCACGGGATCAAGGCGACCGCGAGCGTGGTGACGAGCGCGGCGATCGTGATGGTCGCCGTGTTCGCGATCTTCGCGACGCTCCGCTCGATCGACCTGAAGATGATGGGCGTCGGCCTGGCCGCGGCCGTGCTGATCGACGCGACGATCGTGCGCGCGGTGCTGCTCCCGGCGTCGATGAAGCTGCTCGGCGACTGGAACTGGTACCTGCCGTCGTGGCTGGACTGGCTGCCGCGGGTGGCGAGCGAGCCGGCGGCCGCGACGCCCGCCGCGCCGGTCGCCCCCGCCGCCGCCGCCGCCGCGCCGCTCGCGATCGAGACGCTGCGGTCCGCCGAGGAGACGCGCGTCGTGCTGACGGGCGACCTCGACCTGGCCACGGTGCCGCTGCTGCGCGAGCGGCTCGCCGCGGTGGAGGGCGAGGCCGAGCTCCTGGTGGTCGACCTGCGAGCCGTGACGTTCGTGGACTCGAGCGGCCTGGGCGAGCTCGTCGCCGCGCACCAGCGCGCGCGCCGGCGCCAGGGCCGGCTCGTCGTGCTCCGCGGCGCCGGCACCCGCGTCGCCGAGGTGCTCGCCATGTCGGGTCTCGAGGGGTTGCTCGCCGGCGACGGCGGGGCGCGCGACGGGTAGCCCTCCGGCGGTCAGAGGTCGATCACGCCGGTCAGGAGCAGGAGGAGCAGGGTGATTCCGGCGGAGAGCAGCAGCGAGGGGCCGCAGCCCATGCGATTCGAGAAGAAGAGGAACATCGGGCGCGTCTACCCGCTCTGAGCGGGTACGTTCGCGCCGTGGTCACGCTGCTGCTGATCCTCGCCGCGTTCGTGTTCTTCCTCGTGCTGTTCGCCATCACGGGCGCGGTCGGGCGGGCGAAGCGCCGCCAGGCCGAGGAGGAGGAGCGGCGCGCGCTGGAAGAGGCGCTGCGCCGGCGCGAGGAGGGCGGCGGGCCGGGCGGGGCGTCGCCCTTCGGGCCCGGGCCGTTGGGCGACCTCTTCGGGGAGCTGATGTCCGGCCGCGGCGGGTTCATGCGCTCGATGACCTACGACCCCGAGACGGGCGAGTGGGTCGACGTGACCGACCAGCGCCCGCGCGAGGAGCCGCAACGGCAACCGCAACAGCAGCAGCGGCGGCGCAGGCGCCCGCAGCAGCAGCGCGG